>JAAUTD010000336.1 GCA_012031845.1 Synechococcaceae cyanobacterium SM1_2_3 | reverse complement strand
TAAATGAACACCAGCATCAAGCGGTTGCGAAGTTGAAGGAACATGCGTCGTCGTGGGTAGCTGCCTTTGCCACGGAAGCTCAATCCCGCCGTGCCGGTGCCGCGGTCATGGAGTACGACGACGTTGGGTTCGCAGACGATCTGCCCGCCAAGCATCTGGACCCGCAGGCCGAACTCGAGGTCTTCGTAATAGAAATACAGCACCGGATCAAAACGCCGGCTTTTTCATAGAACGCACGATCCACCAGCAGCGCCGCGGAAATCGCGCCGTCGACCTTTGCGCGTTTCGGCTCTACTTCGTCGACTTTCATCCAGCCGTGACGCATGCCGGAGGTACCCAGGAAGTGATTGGTCGCGCCTTCGCATTGGATCTGATCGCCTTCGGGCAGCAGGATGATGCGCGTGTCGAGCCCTGTGGCGAGCAGCGGCTCGCCTTCGCGCTGCATCGCCTTCAGTCCCGCCTCGTCCGAGTCATACAGGAAATACACGCGCCCGGCATAGCGTTTGATCAGTCGCGCCTGCTCCGGCGTCAGGCCCGTGCCCAGCGACGCGACGGCCTGCTCGAAACCGAAGCGGTGCGCCATCAGCGTATCCATGTAGCCTTCGGTCAGGATCGCATAGCCCTCTTTGCCAATGGCCTTCTGGGCAACATTCAGCGCGTACAGCGAGCGCCCCTTCTTGTACAGCGGCGTCTCCGGCGAATTGATGTACTTCGCCGCCATCTCGTCCTTGTCGTCGAGCCGCCGGCCACCGAACCCGATGACGCGATCCATGTGGTCGAGGATCTTGCCGAGGGAGGCGTCGCACTTGGTGAGGAGGGCGGCGTAGCGGCGGCGGACGGCAAGCCATTTCGTGGAAGGTGCGCTGCCGGGTGAAGAAGTGCGTTGCCTCTACACCCTCCGCCGCAGCCGTCACGACGAGGCCCGCGTCATCGAAGTGCTGCAAGCCGCGCCGCAACGAGTCGAACCGCGCTGCGCCCATTTCGAGAGTTGCGGCGGTTGTTCGCTGCAACACCTGGAACCGGCGGCGCAACTGGCGCTCAAGCAGCGCTGGCTGCTGGACAGCCTGACCCACATCGGCAAGGTGCAGCCGGAACAGGTGTTCGAGCCGATGACCGGGCCGACCTGGGGCTATCGGCGGCGGGCGCGGCTCGGCGTCAAGTGGGTGGAGAAAAAGGCCGGGTGCTGGTGGGATTCCGCGAACGGCATAGCGCCTTTCTGGCGGATATTCACCGCTGCGAAGTTCTGGACGAGCGGGTCGGCGGCCTGCTGGAAGGTTTGGCGCGGCTGATCGAAGGCTTATCCATCCGCGACCGCATCCCACAGATTGAAGTGGCGGGCGGCGATGAAGTCATCGGTTTGAATTTTCGGGTGCTGGCAACGCCGAGCGAGGCGGATTTGGTTGAATTACGGGCGTTTGGCGCACAACACGGTTTGATGCTTTACCTGCAACCGGGCGGACTGGATAGCGTGCAAGGGCTTAATCCCGCATCCCTGACCTCTCCGCCGCCGAATGAAAACGGTGTTCTAAGTTACCAGTTGCCAGATTTAATCTCGATCTGGAATTTCAGCCCTGGCATTTCATTCAGATCAACGCCGCGATCAACCGGCAATTGATCAATCGCGCCTGCGAACTGCTGGACATTGGGCCGACAGATCGAGTGCTGGATTTGTTCTGCGGACTGGGCAATTTCACCTTGGCGCTGGCGCGGCGGGCGCGGGAAGCGGTCGGAGTGGAAGGCGACGCCAGCCTGGTGGAGTGGGCCAGGCGCAACGCCGCCCACAATGGCATTGACAATGCCGCGTTTTATGCCGCTGATCTGACCCGCGATGTGCTGGATCAACCGTGGCGGGCGGGCGGTTACGACCAGATTCTGCTCGATCCGCCGCGTTCCGGTGCGCTGGAACTGCTGCCGATCATCGCGGCATTGGGAGCGCGGCGCATCGTTTACGTTTCCTGTCATCCAGCCACGCTGGCGCGGGATGTGGGCGAACTGGCGCATCGCTTCGGCTATCGGCTGATCGGCGCGGGGGTGCTGGACATGTTTCCGCACACCACCCATGTCGAATCGCTGGCGGTGCTGGAACGCTGCTAAGAGGCGGTTGAAAAACTTTCAGAACTTTTGGTCTCTGTCATTCCCGCGTAGGCGGGAATCCAGTCAGCCGCTGAACAGCGTGGATACCCGCTTTCGCGGGTATGACGAATTGACGGGATTGCTTAGACAGCTTTTAACTACTTTATTTGTAAAGCTATAAATGGCTGCGCCGGGCATGAGCCACCAGCACCGCCACCGCGCAGGACGCCAGCCGAATGCGGATATTATCGGCGCGGCTGGTCAGGATAATCGGCGCCCGCGCCCTACGACGATGCCGCCGCCATCGGCATGAGCCATGAAAGTCAGTTGCTTGACCAGAATGTTGCCAGCCTCCAGATCGGGCACCAGCAGAATATCGGCATTGCCCGCCACTTCCGATTTGATCCCCTTGATGTCCGCCGCCACTTTACTGATCGCGTTATCAAACGCCAGCGGCCCGTCGAGCAGTCCGCCGGTGATTTGTTTACGGTCGGCCATTTTGCACAGCGAGGCGGCGTCAGTCGTTGAGGCAATTTTGGTGCTGATGGTTTCCACCGCCGACAGGATCGCCACTTTCGGAACCTTGACTCCCAGCACCAGCGCCAGATCAATGGCGTTCTGGCAGATGTCGCGCTTCTCGTCCAGGGTGGGGTAAATGTTGATCGCGGCGTCAGTGACCAGCAGCAGTTTGTGATAGGCCGGCACATCCATGCAGAACACATGGCTCACCCGCCGATCAGTACGTATTCCAGTATCGGATCGCATCACTTCGCGCATCAATTCGTCGGTGTGCAGACTGCCTTTCATCAGCACTTGCGCCTGACCGACGCGCACCAGTTCTACCGCTTTGGCGGCAGCGGCGTGGCTGTACGGAACGTCCACGATCTCGAAGCGGCTAATGTCAATTTGATACTCATCAGCAGTCGCCCGGATTTTATCCTTCGGCCCGATCAGGATCGGCACGATCAGGTTGGCGGCGGCGGCTTCCACCGCAGCGGTGAGCGAGGTTTCATCGCAGGGATGGACCACCGCAGTAATAATGTCCGGCAACGGCGCGCAGTATTCCAGCAGCCGTTTGAGCTTGTCGTGGGTCTGAATCGCCATTGCCGCCAGTTCTGGGCGGGGCGTGGTGATCTTCTCTTCGGGCGCGATCACTTCGATGGTCGCTTCCATCACTGTTTCCCGATGCTGATTGATGGCGGCGCAGGCGAAGACCACGATCCGGCTATCAGGATGCTTGTCTTTGACTTCGGCGCTGAGGGTAATGGTGTCGTGCAGATAGACCGGTTGCAGATAGCGAAACGACTGCGCGGCGAAAATGCTGCCTGGCCCGGGCAACTGGCAACTGAACAGCCCGGAGGTCAGGCAGGCCGTCCACATGCTGGGCGCAGTCAGTTTGGCATGGTGGCTGCGGGCAAAATTTTCATCGAGATGGGTCGGGTTCAAATCGCCGGACAGGGCGGCAAACAACTGAACGTCACGCGGTTGTACGGTGCGAGTCAGCTTGACCTGATCGCCGATGGCGATCTCGGCGAAAGTGCGGTTGGTAATGGTGTCAGCGATCATGTTGAGCGTCCTTCCAAGGAGGTGCTGAGAGGGTGGGATGACTGTCCAGCCCGCCTGATTCTAGCCGATTGCGCATTGCAACATTAAACTGGGCGCTTCAGCATCCTTTCGGCCGATTCTGTGCCATTATTTGGGTTCAAGAATCTTCTGCGCCACACCCTTTTTATCCCAAGGAGATAGCCATGAAACAAGCAACTGCAATTCTGCTGGGCGGCATTTTGACATTGAGCGCACTCACTGCCGCCGATGCAGCCGGGCCGAAACCGGAAGATGTGGCCGACTACCGCCAATCGGTTTTCAATATTATTGGCTGGAATTTCAAACCCATCGGCGCGATGGTCAAGGGCGAAGCTCCTTTTGACGCCGCCGCGGCAGCCCGCCATGCCCAGTATGTTGAGATGATGAGCAAAGCGGCGCCTGAGGGATTTGCCAAGGGTTCCGGCCCCGATGCAGTGAAGGACACCGACGCCAAACCGGAAATCTGGACCAACTCGGCAAAATTCGAGACCGCCATGACGGATTTTCAGCGGGAAGCCGCCAAGCTGGCTGAAGTCGCCAAGGGCGGCGATGAAGGCGCGATTAAAGCGCAATTCGGCAAGACCGC
>JAAUTD010000335.1 GCA_012031845.1 Synechococcaceae cyanobacterium SM1_2_3 | reverse complement strand
AGACCACCGCGAAGAAGACGAGCAGGCCGTAGATGACCAGTTTGGTCGTCAGCGAATGGCCCACGGGGCCGGATGATGCGGCGGCGCTCATGGCGTTTGCTCCCTGCCGGAAAGCACCCGACCCTCATCCTGAGGTGCCCGGCGCAGCCGGGCCTCGAAGGATGGCCGGGCAAGGTGCTGATGAGTGCCTTGTGCAGGCACCCTTCGAGGCTCGCGTTGCTCGCACCTCAGGGTGAGGCTTGTTGTCCTACCCCCATCCATCCATGGAGACACCGCCATGAGCACGCCCACACCGGCGGTTGCGCTGCTGCGGCGGCGCGAGCCTGGGCGCTGCTGCATCGGCGCGATCATGTGCTGCCGGAAGATGTGCAAACCGTGCTGCCCGCCGTAGTCGGCCATCGCCTGTATCCCGGCGAAGACTTTCTGGAGCAATCCACTACCGATCTGGTCAGCCGTCTGCGCGCTGGCGTCGCGTTGCCGATCTGAAGGATCGTCGCCATGAATGCGCTATGGCAACGGTTCGAGGCGTGGGTCATGCGCGGTCAGGGGCCATCCCGGCAGCAGGTGCGATTGCATCGCCGCCGCATCTACATCCTTCCGACCCGTCAGGGCTATGCCTTCGCCGCCCTGCTGTTCGTGCTGTTCCTGTGGTCGGTCAACTACAGCAACAGCATGGGTTTCGCCTTCACCTTCCTGCTGGCGGCGGTCGCGCTGAACAGCATGTGGCAAGCCCACGACAACCTGCTGGGACTGATCATTCATCCGGGCCAGGCCGATCCGGTGTTCGCCGGTCAGGACGCCGCCTTCACCTTCCGGCTGGAAAATCCCGACCCCAAACCGCGTTATGGCGTCGGCCTGCAATGGCGGGATCAGTCGCCTCAGTACGTCAATCCTCCCGCACAGGATGCGGCGCTGGTGCGGTTGACGGTTCCCACCGAGCGGCGCGGCTGGCTGCGTCCGGGGCGGTTTCGGGTCTTGACCCGCTATCCGCTGGGACTGCTGCAATCGTGGAGCTGGATCGAATTTGAACACGGCTGCCTGATCTATCCGCAACCGCGTGGCCGACGGCCATTGCCAGCGGCGTTGCCGGGCAGCATCGGCAGCGGGGTTGGCGAGCAGGGAAGCGGCAGCGAAGATTACGCCGGGTTCCGTCCGTATGCGCCCGGCGATTCGCCGCGCCGAATTGCCTGGAAAACCGCCAATCGCACCGATCAACTGCTGGTCAAGCGTTTTACCGATCAGGCTCGACCGGAACTGTGGCTGGACTGGCGGCAACTGGACTCTGATCCGGTGGAAACCCGGCTCTCGCAACTCTGTCAATGGGTGTTGAAAGCCGAGAGCGAGAATCGCCAGTACGGTTTGCGGCTGCCTGGCGCGCAGATTCCGCCTGGGCGCGGTGAAGCCCATCGCCGCCGCTGCCTGGAAGCGCTGGCGCTGTTTACCCACTCTGAAAAGGCTGCCCATCGCCATGATGATGCCGTGGAAACGCAACCCTCAGTCTCCGCCCAAGCCCGCGTCGGCGCCGGTTGAACCACTGACGGCGCAAGCCCTGATCTGGCTGCTGGCGGCGCTGGCGCTGGCGGTTGCGCCTCATGCCCGTGAATTGCCGATCTGGCTGATCGCGCTGTTCGCTGGAGTGAGCGGCTGGCGCGGGTACATCGTGATCCGCAACCGGAACCTGCCGCCGCGCTGGGCCTTGCTGATTCTGGCGGTGGCAGCCGGGGCAGGGGTATTGCTGGAATACCGCACCCTGCTCGGTCGCGACGCCGGGGTGGCGCTGCTCACCGCGATGACCGCCTGCAAGCTGATGGAGACGGTCAGCTTGCGCGATGGGGTGGTGGTGGTGTTGCTGGGCTATTTGCTGGTGATGAGCACTCTGCTCTATAGCCAGGATATCCCGGTCGTGGCTTACTTGCTGATCGTCATCGTCGTCATGCTGGCGGCGCAAGTGCTGATTCACCGCCAGCACAGCGGCCTGAGTACGCCAACGTTGCTGCGAATGAGCGGGCGGATGGTGCTGCTGGCGATTCCGACCATGCTGATTCTGTTCGTGCTGTTTCCGCGCATCCCTGGCCCGCTGTGGGGTCTGCCCAAGGATGCCCATGAAGGCCGCACCGGTCTGTCCGAGGAGATGGCCCCCGGCACGATCAGCGCCTTGAGCAAGTCGGCCGAGGTGGCGTTCCGGGTTCGTTTCACCAGCGCCGCGCCGCCGCCCAATCAGCGCTACTGGCGTGGGCCAGTGCTGTGGAATTTCAACGGGCGGCGTTGGACCGCGCTGGAAGAATTGGGATCGCAGCAAGCCCTGGCGTTCACCCCGGAAGGCCCGGCGGTGGACTAGCAGCGTGATGCTGGAGCCAAGTAACCGGCGCTGGCTGCTGGCGCTGGATTTGCCGGCCAGCCTGCCGCCCCGATCCAGAATGACCGGCTCGTTTCAATTGCTGCGCGATCAGCCGGTCAACGAGGTTTACCGCTATGAAGTGCGCTCCTATCCGACCTATCGAACCGGAGAATTGACACCGCAAGAGCGGATTCGCGGCTTGCAATTGCCGTCCCGCAGTAACCCGCAATCCAGGGCATTGGTCGCAGAATGGCGGCAACGCGATCCGCGCCCCGAAGCCCTGGTGACCGCCGCCTTGGCGCTGTTCCGCGAACAGGCGTTTTATTACACCCTGACCCCGGCCCTGCTGGGCGACAGTCATATCATTGACGGTTTTCTGTTTCGCACCGCAGGCTTTTGCGAACACTACGCCAGCGCTTTCGTGTTCCTGATGCGGGTCGGCGGCGTACCGGCGCGGGTGGTCACCGGCTATCAGGGCGGCGAGCGCAACGATCTGGGCAATTATTACATTGTGCGTCAGGCCGACGCCCATGCGTGGGCGGAAGTCTGGCTGGAAGGGCGCGGCTGGGTGCGGATTGACCCTACGGCGGCAGTCGCGCCAAACCGGATTCAGGATGGCGGGCTGTATGGCTCGATAGCCGATCCGGAGGCGTTGCCGTTTCTGATGCGGCGGGGCGGCGACAGCGAATGGCTGCGGCAATTGGCGCTGAGCTGGGACTCTTTCAATAACATCTGGAATGAATGGGTGCTGGCCTATGGCCCGGACCGGCAGAAGGAGTTTTTGTCAGGGCTGGGCTTCGGCCCAGTGGACTGGGGCGAGATGACGGTGGCGATGATCAGCGCCTTGAGCGGCTTGGGTCTGGCCTATGCCGGTTTGCGCTGGCGGCGGCGCTATGCCCGCGATCCAGTAGTGCGGGCCTGGCAACGGTTTTGCGCCCGGCTGGCCCGGCACGGGCTGGCGCGGCAAGCCGATGAGGGGCCGCTGGCGTTTGCCGAACGAGTGGCGCGCCAGCGACCGGATTTGGCGGAATCAGCGTGGGGTGATTAGTCGGCTTTACGCCGGGCTGCGTTATGGCCCGACCACTTCGCCAACATCAGTGCATCAGTTGCAGCAGTCAGTACAGCGGTTTCGGGCCTGACGCTGACGGTCAGGGATTGCCGTTTTTCCGCGCCGCCAGCCAGGCGGCCAAATCAGCCGGGGTCTGAAAATCCAGCAGCGCCTCCGCCAGCGCCTCGACATCAGCCAGCGGTAACCGCTGAATCCGCTCGACCTGCGCGGAGGAGATTGCGTCGCTGAATCGCCGCCGCAATTGCCGAATCGCCAGTTCGGCAATGCCTTCCTGCCGACCTTCCTGCCGACCTTCGGTAAACACTTCTTGATAAAACCGGGTTTGCTTCAATTCCACATCCACCAGGTTCAACATGTTGCGAATCTCCTCCCGGCTCAGCGCCGGCAACCGATAGACCAATAAAGTCTCGACCAAATCCACAATGTCCCGCCATGCCGCCGATGGTGGCTGTTGTTCCCGCGTCGGTTGTAACAAATCTTGCGCCCGACTCACGGCTTGGGCCGGATCGCCCACCAGCAGTTGCAGCAAGCGTAGCCCGAAAGTGGGCTTGACCAGAGTCTGGAAATCCTCCAGATAGACTCGCTGCACCAACGGACTGTCCAGCAGCACCGCGCAATGCGGTTCTGCCGCCCGCTCGACGCCCCGTTCAGGATAGATCACTACCGCCCGCCACGGCTGTGCCAATGGCTGGCGATACAGATACAGAAAAATTTCCGAGAAAAAGCGGGCATAAAACCGCGCATCAGGCTGATATTGCACTTCAACGAACACCAGGGGCTGATCCGTCGCATCGGCTGGTGGCGTCAGCACGCCGTCGAGTCGGAACGCTGTCTGCT
>JAAUTD010000334.1 GCA_012031845.1 Synechococcaceae cyanobacterium SM1_2_3 | reverse complement strand
GCGCCGCATCTGATGCCTACCTCGTACTATGTCCAAGCATATCGAATGTAGCTGTGTAGGTTTAGCTACCATCTTTTTGGTAGTCCGTAGGTCTAACTGTGGCTTGCACCTGACCCCGCTACGCGGGGCAGGTGAAGCAGGGCGTTAGGCGTCGCTCGCGCTTCCCCCACAGAACGAGTAAGAATTCACTCGACACCAGCATCCACAAGAAAGCCATGAACATAGAACTACCACCGGTTATCGTTGCCTTCTTCCACGCCACCAACACACGAGAGTTTGCTGATTTCCTCTCGCTGTTTATTACCGATGCCCATGTCAACGACGAGGCCAATGATTACTACGGTGCCGAAATCGCAGCGTGGATTGACCGGGCTACAGCAGACACGAAGCCGATTGCGGACGTAACTGGCGTCACACGCGACGGCGAGCAGTTTGTAGTCACGGCCGGAGTCAGCGGGAATTTCCCAGGAAGCCCGGTTCAGCTTCGTTACTACTTCACACTCAAGGACGACAAGATTGCTACGCTGCTCATCAAAGCATGAAACTAGGCCACCCGATTCACAAATGATCGCAACGCCCAACTCGCACTCCGTTAGGTGTCGGGTGCCGGATGATTAGTTGGTATTTTTTGAGTTCAGGGTTCGTCTGGTAGTACTCCTGTAAATCCTGCATGAGCTGCCGTGATTCCCGCAGACGGCGGCTCCAATTGTCAACACAATCATCCGGTTCCCGACACGTAGCCCTGAGTGCGCATCTCGCACAGGTTTTGCAGACCAATCGGCAACTTCTTTTTCATGGCGGCTGGCTTTAACTGGGCAGATCAGATCATGACAGGCTATAGCGGAAATCAACTCGACTGGCGGCAACACTTTTGCACCATCAAGCGGATTAAAATCAATCCTGCCGCACTCGCCATAAAGGCTGCTCATTCTGATCAATCAGCCCATGATCAATCAGCCAGGTGCGCGCATCATCCGCATCCTGTTCAAACCAGTTTGAGCGGAACCCAGGCGAAAGCTATAGCCCCAGGCGTCCATATCAGTACACATTTGCGCTCGACTAAAGTCGGGCAATTCATCAGCCAGCAGGATTTGCAAATAGCAGACGCCGTTTTCCTCGATACATTCGCCACCGGCGTCAGTATGCAATTGCGCTCGTCGATCAGCATCCATGCAAATGTAATGACTCGCTTCATGCAATGCGGAATGCACCGGCGTATCATCCCGCACAAATAAGCAGCCGCCAATTAAACCGGCTTCGCTCTCGCCCCAATAACTGCCGGGAATCACGGCGTCGGGCGGCATCCATGCCACGGTTAATTCATAACGCGCCAATAAAACGGTTAATGGTTCACGGCCCAATTTGGCGCAGGTCAACACAATCGCTTTCCATCAGAGACGCAGAAAGCAGCGAGACATTTAGCCATTTTCCAGCAGTTCGCTGGAATGCCTATCTTCAGCAGTTTGCTTCGCAGCATCATCCGAATTTAGCACCGATGACTCCGGTTCAATGTCCACGATGACCCGGATTAACTCGCCGCGCCGGTGAGAACGCTGCATGGCGGCTTGATTAAGCAGGCGGCGAGTGCGTTGGGCTGAGCTGGAGATGCGGGTCATGTGCGCAGCGCTGCCGCTGTTTCTTGCAGGGTCTTGCTATTGATAGCCGCGTGATAATGGATGCTGAAATCCGAACCGCGCTGCGCTTTTTTGATCATGCTTTCCAGATTGGGACGCTTATCTTCCGGCAATGCGCCGTTGCCCATACCGCCGCCAAATTCAATAATCGTAGTGACGCCATCGTGAAAAGCCGTTTCCAGATTGCCAATCCAGTTGACAGGATAAAACAGTTGGGAGAATAACCGGGTTTTAATCGTGGCTGGATCGGGATCGTGGTGAGAGCCGGTGTAATTGGAAAGGACGCGAATAGCAGGCGGATTCATTACGGCGGCATCCAATACTGGGCGGAAATGCAGGGCGGCGGTAATCATGTAAAAAGTATGAAAGGCGCCTTCGGTTTTGAGTCGAGTCGGACGCTTGCGCGGGAAATGAGCCACAGCATCCTCGGTCAGCCGATCCAAATCTTCGCCGCGTCCGCCCACTACCGTCTGATCCGGCAGGTTACAGGCCGCAATCGCGCAATAATGCTTTTCAGCCAGCGGCCGGATGGTGTCAAGGTGCAAGGGAAACGCCAGCATTTCGCCGTCGCCGTAAGTCCCCATGCACTCGCCGCGCTTTTGCACCAGCCGCAGCGCGGTCTCAAAATCCAGCGCGCCCGCAGCGACCAAGGCGCAATACTCGCCAAGGCTGTGACCCGCCGTTAAAACGGGTTGCGCCCGACCCTCGGTCAATTCGCGGAAGATATCCAGACAGACCAGCGAATGCGTCAGCAAGGCGGGTTGCGTATGGCGAGTCAGCTTAAGTTCTTCCTCTGGCCCTTCCAGGCTGAGTTTAAGCAGGTCATAACCTACAATGTCATTCGCTTGTTCATAACGGCGCTGGGCAATCGGGAAATCGCGCAACAGGTCGCTGCCCATTCCAACGTATTGGGAACCCTGTCCCGGAAACACCAACATAATCTGCTGATCCTGACTCGACACGGCGGACACTCTCCAGGTTGAAGTGAATCAAATAAAGCAAAAATTCTAATCAAGCAGCGGCTTCTGCTTAATCAGCTTCTTCGGGTTAATAAAACCCGTTCTTGGACTTGGCTTAATCATTATCCTTAGCATTTTGAGCCTGCATCTGATACAGACTGGCGTATAAGCCATTGCGATGGAGTAACTCAAGATGAGCGCCGATCTCGACCATGCCACCCCGATCCAGCACAACAATGCGGTCGGCATTTTCAATGGTGGACAGGCGATGCGCAATCACAAAAGCAGTGCGGCCCTGGCGCAAGGCATCCAATGCCTGCTGCACCTTGCGTTCGGATTGGGTATCCAGCGCCGACGTGGCCTCGTCCAGAATCAGAATCGGCGCATTTTTAAGCAGGGCGCGGGCTATGGCGAGCCGCTGGCGCTGACCGCCCGACAATCGCGCTCCATTCTCGCCAATCAGGGTGTGCAATCCTTGCGGCAATTCGCGGATAAATTCCATTGCGTAAGCACCCTCAGCGGCCTCGATTAACTGGCTCTCACTGGCCTTGAAACCAGCGCCGTAGGCGATGTTGGCGGCTACCGTATCGTTAAACAGCACAATATCCTGGCTGACGTAGGCCAGATTGGCGCGTAAATCAGCCAGCCGCAATTCCCGGATCGGGACGCCATCCAGCCGGATTTCGCCGCTGTCGGGTTCATAAAAGCGCGGCAACAGACTCATCAAGGTGGTTTTGCCGCTGCCGGAGGGGCCGACCAGCGCGATGGTTTCACCGGGCTGCACCTCCAGATTGAATTTGTGAATGACTTCAGCACCGTCAGAGCGATAACGGTGACTGACCTGGTGAAAGCTGATTTGGCCCTGGGCGCGTCCTATGGCTTGAGCGCCCTGATCCGGCTCCGGCGGTTCGTCCAGCAGGGCGAAAATGGTTTCCGCCGCCGCCAGGCCGCGTTGCAGATGCTCATTCACCTTGGTCAGCCGTTTAATCGGCGCGAGAAGCATCGCCATTGCGCCAAACAGCGAGACAAAGCCGCCGACGGTGATTTGATTGGCGGCGGATTGCAGCGCCGCGAAATAGATTACCGCGCCCAGGGCAATAATCGCCAGCAATTGCACCAGTGGCCCGCTGCCTTCAGAAAGCGCAGCCAGCTTCAGATTAAATTGGCGCACCCGGTTATTGACCCGGTGAAAGCGTTCGCGCTCGTAATCCTGTCCGCCAAAAATTCGGATCACTTTATGGCCTTGCAATACTTCATCAATGACATGATTCAAATCGCCCATCAACTCCTGCAATTCCCGACTCAAGCGCCGCAAGCGCCGACTCACCAACCGCATAATCAGCGCAATGCCGGGCGCAATCAGAAACGCCATCAGCGATAATTGCCAGTTGAGATACAGCATCCAGCCTAAAAGACCGATCACCGATAAGCCGTCCTTGACCAGCGACACCAATGCCTGAGTCGTGGCGGTCATTACCTGATTCACGTCATAGGTCAGCCGCGACAGCAGATTGCCCGCCGAATGATCATCGAAATAGCAGGTCGGCAGGGTTAATAATTTGGCGAACAGGGCATTGCGCAAATCCATGACGACGCGATGCGCAACCCAGTCCATTGCCAGCTTGCCAATAAAATCAGTGATGCCGCGCAC
>JAAUTD010000333.1 GCA_012031845.1 Synechococcaceae cyanobacterium SM1_2_3 | reverse complement strand
ATTCCGGGGAAGTTGGGCTACAGTGAAAAGGTTTTGGATAGTTCGCCGGGTACTCAGACTACTGCGGTATCCCTTGCCTGATAGATCATCAACACCAGGCTGTTTGGCTATAATATCCACCGAGTGGATTAAGAGAGAATCATTATGCAAATAGAACGGCGGTTTGAAACAGTAAAAGATCGGCAAGTGCTGATTGAATTACCGGAGACCTTCAACGATTGCCGCGTTGAAATCATTGTCCTGAAAGTTGACGAACCTGTCATTGCTCATCGCCGTCCTCATCCCGATATTGTCGGCCAAGTTAAAATTCATGGCGATATTCTAAAGAGCGTTTCTGAAAACGATTGGAATTTGCCACAATGATTATTTTGGACACCCATGTTTGGCTGTGGTGGATCAATCAGGATCAGAGCCGCCTTAAACCGGCATGGACGACGTGCATTGATAGCGCCAAACGGGTGGGCGTATCAGCGATCTCCTGCTTTGAAATCGCCTGGCTGGGACAGCACGGTCGAATCGAATTACCCGGCACAATACAAGATTGGTTCAACAAAGCCTTGGACGGCTCCGGGATTACTCTATTACCGATCACGCCACGCATTGCTTGCATTGCCGTTCAACTCCCAGAACATCACCGCGATCCCCAAGATCGGTTGATTATCGCCACCACGCTGGCACACGACGCAATCTTGATTTCGGCAGACGACAAGTTTCCACTCTATGTAGAACTGGCCGGGCATTTACTCCAGTGACAAACACGAGTATCCACAAATACCGCGAGCAAACTCCTAAAAACAGGGGCGGGTAAAATCGGCTTTGCTCCATTTCAAGATTCCATCGGCAATGTGGCTAAACCCAAGGTCAGGGCAATAGCATAAACGCTATCGAACCATTCTGAATCAAAAGCACGCAACAGGCGTAATTGATAAATCAACGATTCAGCGGGAGTAATCCCATTCAGGCTGATCTGCGCGGCAACGAACGGGGCGCAACGTACTGGACGATAAAATGGATCAAGGTGTTTATAGTGATATTTTTCAGCGATCAGCGACAATCGACTTATCACTTCATTGCCCTCCGGCCATTGTTCATCGGCATCGTGGCGTCCCATCAATTCCTGTTCGGCAGATGCGATTTGCTGCTCGATGAAGCCGGGAAGACGCCGCGCTATTTTTAATTCGCTGCTTCCATTGAATAGCCGGTTTGGAAATAGTTGCTCTTGAAGCCAATCGCATAAGGATCGCCAATAATTTCGACGGGTGCTGCTGGCGCGTTCCCGAAATTGCTGGAACAGGCTAAAAACAATATCGCCACTGGCGTCTATCTCGGCTAATGTCTTCTGAAGCCCGCCAAAACAGGCGACCGCCGCATTGCGCCAGTCATTAACCGATACCAGCATCCACAAAAACGGCATCTGTCTGGACAGTGTCCATACTGATTCAAAAGTTTCTTCATCGGCCTTGAACAGCGCCAGCGCCAAAGTGCGCGGGTGCTGGATGAGCAGGTTTAATACATCCAATGCGCTCGGCGGAAATTCTCGCGCCAGCCGCACAGAGTCAAACAACAGCCGCCAATCGGAATGATCCGGGTCTTGTCCCAATTCAGTTAGCAGCCGATTTAATTGCTGTTCACGCTGTTCGCGGTTGGTTTCCCAAATCGCGGTGACTAACGCGGAATCCGCCGCTGCAATAGCCTTCTCACTGACGGCTACCGTCCATAACAGCGGGCGAAATCGCGCCCAATCGCCGTCCCTTGCTACAATCCACCACGGGCCGGGTTCCAAATCCGGCGGAATGGCCCAACTGCCGGTTTCATCCGGGCCGCCTAAAGCCACTGGCGTTGTGGCTGGCATCCACAGCCGAATCATTTCTACCCGGATGCGCGTTTGCCAATCAGCGCCCAGGCGAGTCAGGGAACCGCTTGCAATTCGCACCCTTCCGATCTCTCGATCCGGTTCGATCACAGCATCGAAGCGGGCTACCTGGATTTGGGTGAGTCGCATTCCTTGCACCGCTTTAATCGTCAGCCGCACTTGCGCTTCCAGATTGCCGCTACTGGCTAATAGCGAAGCGATGCGTTCCTGCCAAGGGAATAATGAAATTTCGATCTGGCTTTGTGCGAGAGGCGGCAGGCGATCACGAAAACCTTGGCGGGAAAGCGGAATATCAGTGTTCGGACCCGCGATCAGTTTGCTATCCAGCCAGAAGCGGCAGCCGCCCGCTGGGTCTTGAATCAACAGTTGCAGTCCGCCCAGCCGATCCAGCGCAATCCAATCCTGAGTGTGCAACGGTCGTCCAGCCAACTGGAAAAACGCGCCGCGCTGCGGATACGGCAGGGTCAATGGAATCGGTTGCGATCCCGGCCAATGCAGCCAAAGAGTCAGGAGCGGCGCAATGCCCGACAAGGACAGGCAAACGATCCGCGCCTGATCTGCCGTGGAGTTCATCGTGACGCTGGCCGGACAGTCCGCGCCGGGATGGATTTCGGCCCCGGCCAGTCCGGTAAGGCGCACCACGCCCGCCTGATTTCCGGTGCCAATATCGGCGGCGATCTGAAAATGGCGCGGCGCAACATCCACCTGTCGCCGCCAGCGTTCAACGCCGCCGACATCCACCAGACGTAACCAGATTCGGCCATGCGCTGCTTCATAGCTTTCGCGCCAGGATGCCGTATCGCCGACGAAACGCCATTGCGGCCGTCCGGTTGCGGGTTGTCGCCGACCTTCAGAATCAATCACATAGATGCGCGGCAGACCGCGATACAGCAGTCGTTGTTGCAGGGTTTGCGGGACGGTCTCGCCGATCACAATGAAGGTTTCATCAGATTCGGTTTCCGCCCGGCAACGGATGCGGTAGCAATCCTGTTGCGGCGTCATCAGTTCCACCTCGCCGCTGATCACATACAGGATTCGGCCCAGTTCGGCGACCGTCGCCACACTGTTGCAAGCGCCGTTCACCACTTGCGGGGTCAATTCCGGTTCTACCAGCACCCAGGCCCGCTCCGCACGGGTGCGGGCGGAGCCTTCGGTCAGCCATTCCCGCTCCCCGGCTGCGCCGCGTTCCACAAAGACCCAGGGCGAATCACCCCACGTTTCGCCATCGCGCACGGCGAGCGGATAGTCCTGCTGGCCGTCGTGCAGGCTTACGCGATGAAATTGTCCGACCGCCGCGCCAGTCAGCGTGACCCCGCCCGGTCGCAACCACTCCCGCCGGTAGTGATGATTAGCGGATCCTGCATCCTGCATCAGGGTCAGCCAGGCCACGACTTCGACGCCGCCGGGCGTGTGCAGCAGCAAGCGCCAGCGGGATTGATCCGCCGCCGGTGAACCCATCCATTCACTGATCTGAGCGCGGGTCAGGCGTTCTGGCAATTCCAGCCGTTTTTCCACGCGCCAACCGGCAGCCGTTTCCCGTAGCTGTCCACGCCAGCGCAAGCGGGCGGCGCTTTCCTGCGCCAGTTCGCCCGCCCGCCGCACCAGACCAGTGAGCAGCGTTTCGGCCACCTGATCGTCCAGCCGCAACGGCAAATTCCGCCGCCAATCTGAAACTTTGCTATCCAGCACGGCGATGGGATCGGTCGCCGTGCCGATATGCGCTTGCAGTTCGCCGATTTTGGCGATCAGCGCGGCGGCCAGATGAAACACCGGATCATGGCGCAAGCTGCGTGGCAAATAGGGGGCCTGTTGCTGGGCGAATAATTTCGCGGCATCCACCCCGCCCTGACCGCTGCGGCAATAGTGATCCAGCACGATGCGAAAGAACTGAGCCAGATGAGCGTTTTCGCGTTGGAGCAATCGCAGCGGCAAACCGCCCTCACAGGCAATCGTCACCGAGAAAAAGGCGTTGCCGCCGCGCAGCGATCCGGCGACCGCCTGGCGTGGGTCTTCGGGGTGGAAGTCGATGTCGGCGATGCTGCGCGAGAGCACGCGTTCGAACGACAACCGATCGGGGTCGACGCTGCGCCAGATCCCTTCGGGCGTCGCCACGAGCAAGATCCTGCCGTCGGCCGAAACCGCGAGGCGGTTGATCCAGCGCAGCTCGGCGACCGCCGTGGCGGGCAGCAGCTGCCAGCTCACCGCGTCGGTGGTGCGGAAGATGCCTTCGCCGCGCAGGGCGTCGACGTTGGAAAAACCCTCGCCGGTACCGGCCGGTAGATCACCCGCGGGTCGGTCGGGTCGAGCGCCAGACACGAGATCGCGAGGTTGGCCATGAAATCGTCGACGGGCTCCCAGCTGGCGCCGCCGTTGCGGCTGTGCCAGACGCCGCCGCCGGC
>JAAUTD010000332.1 GCA_012031845.1 Synechococcaceae cyanobacterium SM1_2_3 | reverse complement strand
CGTGGCTGCGGCTGTTCCGCAATGCCCGGCGCTGGCTGGGTTGATGCCGATTTTTAACTGCTCCTGCTTTCCCACCGACGCGATGCGCCCATGCCTGACTCTTCCGCATTACGCCCTATCATCCTCGGCATGACCGGCGCATCCGGCGCGGATTACGGATTGCGCCTGCTGCAATGCCTGCTGGACGCGGGTTGGCCGGTGCAACTGCTGTTGTCGAAAGCCGCGCAAATCGTGATCCACATGGAAACCGATCTGCATTTGCCGGGCCGCCCCTGCGACATCCAGCGGGTATTAACCGAACACTATCGCTGCTCACCCGGTCAGTTGCGGGTTTACGGCCAGGATGAATGGACGGCCCCACCCGCCAGCGGCTCGGCGCTGGCGCAAGCGATGGTGGTCTGTCCCTGCACCACCGGCGCATTGGCCGCGATTGCCAACGGCAACAGCGACAATCTGCTGGAACGGGCCGCCGATGTCAGTCTCAAAGAAGGACGCAAATTGATTCTGGCGCTGCGGGAAACGCCGCTATCGGTGATTCATCTGGAAAACATGCTGCGGCTGGCCCGGGCGGGCGCGGTGATATTGCCCACTAATCCCGGCTTCTACTATCGGCCGACGACTGCAACGCAATTGGTGGATTTCATCGTCGCCCGCATCCTGGATCAACTGGATATACCGCACACGCTGCTGCCACGCTGGGGCGAAGACCCGGAGCCGAGGTGAATCCGCTATGACTGCCACGCAGGAATTTCCGCTGTTTCCCCTGAAAACCACACTGTTTCCCGGCGGGGTGTTGCCGCTGCAAATTTTTGAAACCCGCTATCTGGACATGATCAGTCGGTGCCTGAAGAACGACAGTGGTTTCGGCGTGGTCACCATTCACGAAGGCAATGAAGCGGGCAATCAGCCGACCAGCATTCATCCCGTGGGCACACTGGCGCGAATCGTTGATTTCGACCCGCTGGATAACGGCTTGCTGGGTGTCACCTGTCTTGGGGTTCAGCGCCTGCGGGTGATCGGCCACCGGATTCAACCGGATCATCTGCTGATCGGCCAGGTGATTTGGTTGCCGGACGATCCCGCGCTGCTGCCTTTGCCCAGCCATGAACCGCTGGTGCGGGTGCTGCGTGAGTTGCTGGAGCAGGACAAGCTGTTGCCCAATACCCGGTTTCTCGCGCCCGATTGGCGCGATGCCGCCTGGATTGGCAACCGCCTGACCGAGTTGTTGCCGTTGCCGCTGCAAATCCGCCAGGCTTTATTGGAAATGACCGAACCCCGGCAACGGCTGGACATCTTGCTGGCGATGTTTCAGGAGCAGCAGATTGGCTGATGAGGCTCCAGGGGATATGCGCTAAACTTTTGTTTTGTCCATTGTCCGTTGATAAAAACCAAATCTCTTCATCTCCAGAAAATGAAGAGCAGGGCTTTCGCTAAACCCGTAAATTCATCATACCCGCGAAAGCGGGTATCGAATTTTTCAACGGCTTACTGGATTCCCGCTGGCGCGAGAATGACGGAAAGCGAAAGCCCTGAAGAGTTTATTTTCCCGAGTCCAACCACCTGATAAGGATGATTCATGCTCAAGAAACCGCATTTCGCAATCACTCTCGCGCTCGGTCTGACTGCCAGTCCGGGCGTATGGACTGTGGCTCAAGCCGCTGATCCCGCGCCGCCGCCTGCGGACTCTTCGACGACGCAATCCGCGCAGACCGTCATGTCGGCGGCAAAAAAGAACTGCCGTTTCCTAATAGCAAAGAATGGTCTACGGCTACCGAGCGGGAAAAGCTGGCCTATTTGCTTGGTGTGATGAATATGGCGATGGTCGAATATCAGTTAAGCGGCCCCAGTCCCAAACATCGCACTACGGTTGCCCGAATGGTCAAAGCCCTGGACGGGATGACTCTGCGACAAATCATGGCGGCGGTGGATGCCTATTACACCGCAAATCCGGATCAGCAACAGCGTCCAGTCTTTGAAGTCATCTGGTTTGAACTGGTCGCAGCCAAGACGAAGAAGGGTTAAATCATGATGAAAATGACTTATCTGTTGGCAGTTCCGGTACTGGTGTTCAGCGTCGGCTGCACCAATATGACGCCGACTGAACAGAGCACATTGAGCGGCGCGGCGATTGGCGCGATTGGCGGAGCGGCGATTGGCGGTTTAACCGGCGGCGATGCGGGCGTCGGCGCATTGATTGGCGGCGCGGCGGGCGCTGTTGCCGGCAATATCTACGGTCGCAATCAGGAACAGAAGAAAAGTTCCAAAAAATAGCCGCGGCTGACGCGATTGATGGTTTCTTTCCGCGCTGGGTAAATTCATCCCGGCGCGTTTTTTATTCTCTGAATTGAGTGGTTTCTGAAGCCGTTCTCAAATCTTCTTTTGGCAGGATGGACAAAAATTTGCCTTGCCTATCCTGCCAACCTAAAGAACCTTGATCATCATGACCCTTGCGCTTAATAGCCTTTGATACTGGTTCATTACAAGCAAGTAAAATTAGATGCTTATGGCCTTGAGGTTGTCGGCGCCAACGGATTTTATCCAACAAAATAAAACAGTTGGAGAATTAAACTAGCACCATTGGTTATTATTGGAAAGATGCGGTCGTGCAATAGTTACAGGAAATAACCCATAAAGCGGACTATGCAAAAGACGTTGCCAAGCTACGCTGGCTAAATAAGCATTTGAGGGCTGCGAACTGGCCAGCATCACCCGCCATGAGATTTAGCGGATCGGTATGCTCAAAG
Source organism: Synechococcaceae cyanobacterium SM1_2_3 (assembly GCA_012031845.1). GTDB lineage: Bacteria > Pseudomonadota > Gammaproteobacteria > Competibacterales > Competibacteraceae > Contendibacter. The sequence goes on along the minus strand of JAAUTD010000332.1, from coordinate 1,542 downwards.
CGCAAGGCAGCAGCAAACCAATCGCTATCTGGCGTTGATTCGTGCGATTTTGCGCTGTGCAACCCAGGAATGGGAATGGCTGGATCGGACGCCGACCATCACGTTGTACCCGGAGCCCAATCGACGAATTCGCTGGTTGACGCGGGAACAGGCTGAACGGTTACTAGCGGAGTTGCCAACACACTTGGAAGCAATGGCGCGATTTTCATTGGCGACGGGTTTACGACAGTCGAACGTCACCGGGCTAACATGGGCACAGATTGATCTGGCGCGATCAGTGGCTTGGATTCATCCCGATCAAGCCAAAGGCAAACGGGCTATTTCAGTGCCGTTGAATGCCGAGGCATTGACCGCGATCAGGGCGCAAATCGGTCGGCATCCCGTCTACGCATTTATCCTGGATATGGTCTTGCGCTATGCGCATTTGGGCGCGGAACATTTGGCCGAACACGCCGAGCGGATTGCCAAGCCAAGAATAATCCGCACAAATTACGGCGCACCCAAGAAAACGCCCTGCCGAAAAGAGCGGCAAGGCGTTGATTTATATGGTGGGCCGTGTGCGGTTCGAACGCACGACCAACAGATTAAAAGTCTGCTGCTCTACCGGCTGAGCTAACGGCCCCAGAAGGGTCGCAAAGAATACAACAATTCGCCGGATTCACAAAACTTCAGCCAACAAATGATTAACGTAATGACTGCAACTGCTGCTCGGCCAAAGTTGCCGCCGGGGTATGAGGATAAACCTGCACCAACTTCTGCAGCACCTCCTTCGCCCGGCTGGCGTCGCCCAAATGCTCATAGATGTAGCCCAGTTTGAGCAAGGCATCCGGCAAGCGCGAGTTTTGCGGTGCATTCAGACCCAGAGTAATGAAGGCATCCTTGGCGGACGGATAATCCCGACTGACATAGTAGGCTTCACCCAGCCAATACTGCGCTTCTCCTGCCAGCTTGCCATTCGGATAGACATTCAGGAATCGCTGCCAGGCGGTAATTGCCTGCGGGTAGCGCCCCTCGCGCCACTCGTTCATGGCGGCGTCAAAATCCGCCTGTTCTGTTCCAGCCGGGGGCGCTGACGGCGCTGTGGTTGAAGTCGGCGCAGACGCGATGGCAGAAGCAGAAGGAATCGGCGCAACTGCACTCTGCGGAGAGACCGGATTTGCAGCCGATGCCTGTTTCTGTTGCAGTCTTTCAAATTGATGCCGCTGGATTTCCAGCTCCCCGCGCAGATACCGAACCTCGATTTCCAGCCGTTCGATGCGCTGGAGCAACTCCAGAGTGAGCGTTTGCTCTGAAGGAGTTTGCGCATGCCCGGCGCTGGGCAGCAGCCCAGCGCACAGCGTCAGTAGCAACCAGCCAGCGCCATATCGGGTCATCAGCGCGAATCCGTCAGTAAACGATTTCTACGCGCCGGTTCTGCGCATAGCTTTGTTCGTCAGGTCCGCCCGCAGCCGGGCGTTCTTCGCCGTAGCTGACTACCCGAACCTGTTGGGGCGAAAACGCCCAAGGCGATCATGATCTGGCGCACGGCATTGGCGCGGCGCT
>JAAUTD010000331.1 GCA_012031845.1 Synechococcaceae cyanobacterium SM1_2_3 | reverse complement strand
CCAGACCCGGCCGGTCATCGCGAGCGCCGCTGGCCTTATCCTGAAACAGATGCCGTTCATCCACCCCTGCGGCGAGTAGCGCATCCCGCTGTAGGTCGGTGGTTTGCCGATCTGATTCTGAAGACACCCGCAAGTACCCGATGAGCATGTCCGAAAACCTCTTTCTGCTGTTTTCAGACAGTGTAGCAATCCGGCGGGGTTTTTCGTACTCCATTGCACGGTAAAACTGGGCGATTCTTGCTTTCGGTGATGCCCTATCGAAAAACAGGTGGTTTTCGTTAGGCAGGGGAGGTTGAGAGTGGGGGTTTGAGTGGTGGGGGTACTTGAAAAATATGATGGTATAAATAACACAATCAAACCAAGACCGAATAATTAGGTAATTTACGTTTTACATATTATGTAATAAATCTGTCCTGACCAGACCTGGGCTACAGGTGAGCCGATAACATCAGCAGAACCCTTCCGTGCCTTGCAACCGTTAAGCAATGGTGTTCCTGCGAGGCCGTTTCATTGGGGATGGACCGATCGCCGGGATCGCGGCCTTCGGCCAGCGCCTGGAGCGACCGCCGCATGTCGCTGGAACCGGGATATGGCGCCGACGCTCCGGGAGACGCGACCGGCATTCTCCTGAGCCGCCAAGCCGCATCCGTGATCCATCAGCCCCGCACGGGAGTTCCGACCGCACATCCAGTATCGCAACGTCCGGCAACCCTCTCGAATCGAAGGTCAGCGTCCGTGCGCATAGAGTGACCTCTTGGGCGATGAGCAGACCATGCACTGGCATTGATATGACAATGCACCTGCATTACCATTCTTACTTTCTACCGCTTCCACCGGAGAGGATCATGGCCTCCACGCTCGAAGTCGAATCCACGCTCACCGACCGCTATCAGACTACCGTGCCGGAAACCGTTCGCCGCGTACTCAAGCTGGGCAAACGCGATAAGATTCATTATTCGATCCTGTCCGACAGCGCTGTGCTGATGACCCGCGCCGCTCGCGTCGAGGGTGAAGACCCAGTATTGAGACCGTTTCTGGACTTCCTGGCGTGCGACATTGCCAGTCACCCGGAACGGCTTCAGGCGGTCGATATCGGCCTGGTTCAGCGCCTCCAGTCCCTGGTCAGTGGCGTAGAAGTCAATCTCGATGCCCCGCTGGCAGCCGATGACGAATGAGCGGGGAAGTCTGTCGCCGCTGGTGGTCAACGGCTGATCGATCTTTGCCCATCCGTTGTTCCTCAACCCAGTGGAGACGCTGATCCAGCAGGTAGAAGAACTCCAGCGGAAAGACCCGGTAGGTTACCTCAGGAAAAACGCCATCAAGCGGCTGGCCGCCATCGCCAAGCTGGCGTTCGAGGTGATTCCGCAAGACCCCGCACGCGCCGAGTACCGGCAAGGCCATACCCTCGGCGAAGGGCATAAGCATTGGTTTCGCGCCCCGTTCTTCCAGCAATATCGCCTGTTCTTCCGCTACCACGCGCCGAGCCGGGTGATTGTCTATGCGTGGGTGAACGACGAGGACACCCTACGCGCCTACGAGAGCGGCAACGACGCTTACCGGGTGTTCCGCAACCTGCTGGCCAGCGGACATCCGCCCGATGATTGGGATCTACTCCTGGCCGAGGCCGTGCGGAAACGATTCGCTGGCAGCAGGTCGGCGCACAGGCCAGCGCCACCCAGCCCTGAATCCCGACCGGGCCAGCAACAACGATCTCTCGCTGCCTCCGTTTAACGAACGAAGCGGCTGTCGGTGAACATCACCAGGCGGCGCTCTACATCCACCCGTTGCACCGTCCCCAAACGGATCCCTCACTCATCGGCTAACCCAGCGACCGAGAGGGTCGAGGCTTGCAGGTAGGCACGCTGTTTGGGTGTAGTTGTCGCGTTCGCATGAAGTCGAATTTGCATCACTCTCTCCGGCGCAATGCGTCGGATAAACCGCATATCCTCAGTTTCAGTCAATGAGATAAACCCAAGGCGTTGCCAGGGGTGATTTACAGGACACCAGAACCATGACCCCGAACTACTCACTCATCGCTTCCGCCCAGACCTGGATCGAGGGCGAGGCGCTGCGCCAACTGGAGCAAACCGCCGCGCTGCCGGGGATGCGCCAGGCCGTAGGACTCCCCGATCTGCATCCGGGCCAGGGCTACCCCATCGGCGCTGCTTTCCTGAGCGAGCGGATTTACCCCGCGTTAGTGGGCAACGACATGGGTTGCGGCATGGCGCTGTGGCCGCTGGACCTGACGCTCCGCAAGTTCAAGCCCGAACGTGCCGCTGAGCGCCTGCAGGGACTCGAAGACCCGTGGGACGGCGATCTATCGGACTGGCGCGCTCAATTCGACCTGGAACCGACCGAATTCGATGCTTCGCTGGGCACCATCGGGGGCGGTAACCACTTCGCCGAAGTGCAGGGCGTCGCCGACGAGATAGACCCGGCGGGGCTGGCGATGCTCGGCATTGACCCCGGCCAACTGCTGCTCCTGGTCCACAGCGGTTCGCGGGGACTGGGCGAGGCTATTCTGCGCACCGTGATCGGGCAGCACGGCCACCAGGGACTCGATCCAGCGAGTCCTGAGGCCACCGCTTATCTTCGGCAGCATGATCATGCGTTGCGCTGGGCCGCGGCCAATCGCCAACTCATCGCCCATCGCGTCCTGGCGGCGCTGAATGGGACCGGTGAATGTCGGCTGGATATTTGGCATAACCTGGTGCAGCCGCTGGATTGGCGCGGCGAGCGGCTGTGGCTGCATCGCAAGGGGGGCCACGCCGGCCGACCGCGGACCGGTCGTGATTCCCGGTTCGCGTGGCACCCTGTCCTATCTGGTGCAACCGCGTGCCGACTGTGACCACAGCCTGCGCTCGCTGGCGCATGGCGCCGGGCGCAAGTGGAAACGCGGCGAGGCGCGGAGTCGGCTGAGCAACCGGCAACGTCCCGAAGACCTGATCACGACGGCGCTCGGCGGCCAAGTAATCTGCGAGGATAAGGAACTGCTGTATGACGAGGCCCCGGAGAACTACAAAGGCATTGACCGGGTGGTGGCCGATCTGGGCGAGGCCGGACTGATTGATGTGATTGCCACCCTGCGGCCGGTACTCACCTACAAGCTGCGCCGTCCAGCCCATCGCCAACCCGGATCACGCCAAGCCAACCCCAAGCGCAGCCGGTCATGAACACGCCGACCGTGTGGCTCCAGATCTCTGCGGGGCGGGGTCCCGCTGAATGCGAATGGGTGGTCGGGCAACTGTCGCTACGGCTGAGCCAAGCCTTGAGCGAATGCGGGTTAACCGTGGAGGAGATCGCCCGCACGTCTGGCGAACGCGGCGGCGATGCGCGTTCCATCCTGTTGCGGGTCAGTGGCTCGGAGGCATCGGCGGCTCTCCGGTGCTGGTTGGGAACGGTCCAGTGGATCGGCCCCAGTCCCTACCGGCCGCATCACCCCCGCAAGAACTGGTTCGTCAGCGTGGCTGCCTTTGAGGAACCGGAAACCGATCTCTGGGATGCCACGGCGGTGCGGGTCGAAACCCTGCGGGCGAGCGGCCCCGGCGGCCAGCATGTCAATCGCACCGAAAGCGCCGTCCGGGTCACTCATCTGCCGACCGGACTTACTGCAATCGCCCAGGAAGAGCGCTCGCAACATCTGAATCGCCGCCTTGCGCTCGCCCGGCTGGCGAATCTTTTCGCGGCGCGCACCGATACCCAAATGCGCGAGGACATGACCACGCGCTGGCAGCAGCACACCCGCCTGATTCGCGGTAATCCGGTTCGGGTCTATCGGGGGAAAGACTGGGAGCCGACAGTTATCCAGGAGAATGGATAGTCGCTGTCGGCGGATAGACTGCCAGGCGTAGTTGCACTAAGCTGAATCATCCCGGATGCAGGGAGGCGTTTGGAGAGAAATGGAAGTTTGAATTTCATTGTGAAAATTGAATTTAACTTGCTAATCGGAGATTCCTATGAGTTGGGATGCTTTTATCGCAATAGTTGATTGTACTGTTATCCTCGATAGAACACCTGCTGGTCATGCTGGATACGAAAATTTCAGGAGAGATTTAAAGGAAATTGGTCGTTGGTTTTTAAGTAATTTATCTTGCTTAAAAAGATTTGGTTTTTCAGAAAAAAGGCTTCTTAAATAGTCATAGAGACCAACCTCAATTCGATGGATCAATTCGTCTATACATTAAAAAAATGTAACTACCTAGCCGGTAGACAAGATAGATCTGAAACATTATGAGAAAATAGCGCACAGAGGGAACCAAAAACATCCATATTCTGTTTTCTCAGAGTAGAAATAACAGACTGAATACGAGCGTAAG
>JAAUTD010000330.1 GCA_012031845.1 Synechococcaceae cyanobacterium SM1_2_3 | reverse complement strand
GGTTCAAAAACCGTTCGGGGTGAGCCTGTCGAACCCCATTTTTCATCGATGAATGCCCTTCGACAAGCTCAGGGCGAACGGATGGAGCGAAAGTCCTAACGCTGTAGAACGGGCTAACTGAAATAGCTGACGCGCTCCCCTCTCCCGTGTGCGGGAGAGGGGCTGTGGGGAGAGGGCGATAAAAAGCCGACGAACTTTTGAGATCGTCGGCTTTGTCGTTTGCGGCGGAACTGGCCCGCCGCGATCATCAGTCAGGCGTTACCCGCCGTACTGCTGGGCGGCAAAATCCCAGTTGACCAGATTCCAGAACGCCTCGACGTACTTGGGTCGCAGATTGCGGTAATCAATGTAATAGGCGTGTTCCCAGACATCGCAGGTCAGCAGCGCGGTTTTACCCGCAGTGGCGGGCGTTCCCGCATTTGAGGTGCTGAGCAGTTCCACTGAACCGTCGGCGTTCTTGACCAGCCAGCCCCAGCCCGAACCAAACGTGCCGATGGCGCACTTGGCGAATTCTTCCTTGAAGGTCGCGAAGGAACCAAACTTCTGATTAATCGCGGCAGCCAGCGCCCCACTTGGTTCGCCGCCGCCATTCGGCTTCAGGCAGTTCCAGTAAAAGGTGTGATTCCACACCTGCGCCGCGTTGTTGAAAAGACCGCCAGAGGACTTCAGCACAATGTCTTCCAGCGACAGATCTTCAAATTCGGTGCCCTTGATCAGGTTGTTGAGGTTGGTGACGTAGGTCTGATGATGCTTGCCGTAGTGGAATTCGAGGGTTTCCGCCGAGATGTGCGGTTCGAGCGCATTCTTGGCGTAAGGCAGTTCCGGCAGTTGATGAATCATGGCGTATGGCTCCGTTGACCAGTTGGGTGGAGGTGGTAAGGCGCTGCAAGTCTAACGCCTGCTTGGAATCTGGCAACCGCTACATGGTTCATTGCCTACTGCGCTGCAACGCCCGGATGATGATTAGACTTAATTAAGGCAAGGTAATTGAGCGGCAGGTCTGCTATACATTTCCAAGACTTTCGCTTCGGGTGCAAAAACCGTTCGGGGTGAGCCTGTCGAACCCCGTTTTTTACCGATGAATGCCCTTCGACAGGCTCAGGGCGAACGGATGAAGCGATGATTTCAAGGATGCAGAACTCAGGCGGACAACGGCAAGCGGCGGAAATCAGGAGCATGTATGAGGCATGGCAACGATTGGCATGGCGTCGCGCTGGCGCTGGCGGGAGTGTTATTGATTGGCGGCTGCGCGACCCGGCAAGAATCAGACCCGGCGCAGGTCGGGACGCCCATCGGCACCCGGATCGCGTTGCCGCAGACCGTCAAGGCGCTGGGCGATGTGACCTGTGAAGTGTACAAGGCCAGCGGCAACCGCGATTTGGAGCAGTTTGAGATTCGCTGTCCCGGCTGGGAACGCTACGCCGGTCTGACCTGGCGCGGTGATATTCCGCGCTCGACCTCAAGCTGGGAACAAACCCTGATCAGCGACAGCGACCTGGCGAAAACCGTGCAGGCCGACGCCGTATGCGGTGCGCCGGAAGCCACTCGCATTCTCAACGATCAACCCGCGCTGGCGCGCCGTTGCCTGAGTAACAACGGCGGTTTTCCCTACCTGCTGATCGTGTCTGGCGTCGCCAATCGCGCCTTTGTGCTGTGGGGGCCGGCCCATGTGGCCCCGCTGTTCGAGAGCTTTATCCTGACCTCGCTCCAGGGTTCGGAACAGGCGGTGCTGCCGGGATCGCGCTCCCAGATGATCGCGCTGGCGGAACAGGCGGTCGCGCCCGGCGGTCGCGCCATTGGCCTGGAAGACATGGGTCAGTTCACCACACTGGATGAACTCAGCACCCTGTACAACTCGGCCAAGAATCATCAGCGGGCGCTGGAACTGGCGCAGCGGGCGCTGGAAATCCATGAACGGATCAACGGGGTCAATCAGCCCAGCAGCGGTTATCTGGTGGCGCGGATCGCCCACGAACTCAGTCGGGTGCAGCCCGGTCTGGCTCAAGCCATGTTTCAGCGGGCCGAATCGCTGGTGAAGAACTCATCAAACCGGGCCGATTGGGCGGAGCTGCTGGTTTATCAGGCGTGGAACGCCCTGCGGTGGGGCGATCAGCGACAAGCTGAGCAATACGCCCGTCAATCGCAAGAACTGAGTCAGGCGTCCGGATCGGGAACTTCGGTGCGCACCGCCCATTCGCTGATTGGCGTCGGCGATGTCTATCTGGCGCTGAATCAGCTCAACGAGGCCGAGGCGGCCTATAGCCAGGCGCTGAAAATTTATGACAGCGTGCGCGGCGGCGACTATCACTGGGTCGGCGAGAGTCGGCAACGCCTGGCTGATGTACACCGTCGGCGGCAAAACTTCGCCCAGGCGCGGAGCGAGGCGCAGGCGGCGATTGATTTGGATCGCAATCTGTTTGGCGACAGCCGGGCGTTGGCGGAAGCCCTGATCACGCTGGCGCGGGTGGAGCGCGATGCCGGGCAATCACGGCGGGCGCTGGAACTGTGGCGCGAGGCTCGCAAAATGCTGTTGGACGACCGGGCGACGCTGGCGCAGTTGAAAGTGGACGATTTCAACGACTATCTCGAACTGCTGTTTGAACTGGCCGATGGTGGGGCGGCGGCTGATCGCGCAGCGTTGATTGACGAAGCCTTTTTGATTTCGCAACTGGGGCAAACCCCGGCGGCGGGTCGCGCCATTACTCAGGTCGCCGCCCGGCTGGCCGAGAATGATCCGGCGGTGCGCGATACCGCTCGCGCCTTGCAGGATGCGCTGAAAGCCCGGCAGGACGCCCAATATGCGCTGGGTCTGGAGCAGAGCAAGCCGTTTACAGCGCGCAATCCGGCGCAGGAAGCGGTACTGAAGGCCAAATTGCGGGCAACCACCGAGGACTACCAGCGGCAGGAGGAACGGTTGCAGGCGCAATTTCCGCGTTATGGCCGCCTGGTGACGCCAACGCCATTGAACGCCGCCGATGTGGCGAAGTTGTTGCGGCGCGGTGAGGCGCTGTTTCGGGTGCTGCCGGGCGAACGGGAAACCTGGGTGTTTCTGGTCAGTGCGGATAGCGCGTTGCGTGGATCGGCCGTGAAACTGCCCATTCGCCAATTAACCGCTACGGTGGCGCGGTTGCGGGCTGGCGTGGACGCCAGCGCCGGAACGATGCCGACCTTCGATCTGGCCCTCGCCCATCAGCTTTATGAACAACTGCTGGGGCCAGTGGAAGCGGGACGTGGTCGGCGTCAATCATCTGATCGTCGCGCCCGCCGGGCCACTGCTCAGCTTGCCGCCGGCCTTGCTGGTGCGTCGGCTGCCAGCGGAACCCGGCGACTATCGCCGCACCGGCTGGCTGGTGCGCGACATGGCGATTCACCTGTTGCCCTCCGTGGTCGCGCTGGAACAGTTCCGCCAGATCGCCGGTTCATCGCGGGCGACACTGCCGTTTATCGGCTTTGGCGATCCGCTGTTTGCCGCAGGAAAAAACAACGCAGCGTCAGGCGGCGGGGTTGAGGCGGTCACCCAAGGTTGTCAACTGGACGCCAGCGCCCTTAGCCGCTTGTCACAACTGCCGGACACCGCTAATGAATTGCGCACCTTGGCGCGCACCCTGGGCGCGGAGCAGACTCGCGATGTGCTACTGGGGCAGCGGGCGGCGGTCGCCACCGTGCAGGCGAGTCCATTACAAAATTACCGCATCATCGCCTTCGCCACTCATGCGCTGTTGCCAGGCGAACTGGATTGCCTGACCGAACCGGCCTTGGCGCTGACTCCCGGCAGCGGCGGTAAAACCGACAGCGGCCTGCTCAGTTCCAGCGCCATCGCCAATCTGAAGCTGGACGCTGACTGGGTGCTGCTGTCGGCCTGCAATACGGCGGGCGAAGGCGGCGGGCGGTTGCGCGGCGAGGGTTTGTCCGGGCTGGCGACAGCGTTTTTCTATGCGGGCACCCGCTCGCTGCTGGCGTCGCATTGGGCGGTTGCTTCCGAGCCAACGGTGTTTCTGACTACCCAGACGTTTGATGCGTACCAGAAGGCTCCAGCGATGGGCCGGGCCGAGGCGTTGCGGCGGGCGCAACTGGCGCTGCTGGAACAGCCGAACCGCTCGCATCCGCTGTTCTGGGCGGCGTTTACCCTGATTGGCGAGTAAAGATATCCTGTGCTGGTTGTACCCCTATCGAGGCGCAGGGTTGTTAAGTTCTCAGGACTTTCGCTTAGGCCGGACGATAGGCTGGAACTTGAGGTTGGCGTAACTCATTGCGCAAATAGTGATCCCATAGTTTGTGTTTCACTTTATAGAGGGTTGTTCCCAATTTTTGGGCCCTCACT
>JAAUTD010000329.1 GCA_012031845.1 Synechococcaceae cyanobacterium SM1_2_3 | reverse complement strand
GTTTTGATCCGAAGCGAAGTCCTGGGTAAAAACGGGTTCGACAGGTTCACCCGAACGGTTTTTGAATCCGAAGCGAAGGTCCGTAGGATGCGCTAAGGCACGAAGCGCATCACTGAACACAGTTGAAAAGATGCGCTTCCCTTCAGTCAGCGCATCCTACGACTTCAAGTAGCCACTCTCTGCAAAAAATCAAACCGTGTGACAAAAATAGTCACCCATTCGCCGCTGAGGGTCACTCATCTTCGAGTTTTATTAACTTACTTTAGCTATGGCTATAAGTCGCGATTGCCAGTCACTCGGCTATTTTCTATATCTTTCATGATGTTAATATAATTCAGTTGAGCATCCAAGAATAGGCTGCTGTTGGCACAATCACTGCTGTACTGACCTGCGAAGGGATGGCAAACGTCATCCCCCCAACCTCCCAACCCAAACCGGGTTTTTCTAAGCGCAGTGAATGAGGAGTTACCCCATGAAGAACTTGCAGAAAGGCTTCACCCTGATCGAACTCATGATCGTTGTGGCGATTATCGGTATTCTGGCCGCCATCGCGATCCCGGCCTATCAGGATTTCACCATCCGCGCCCAGGTTTCTGAAGGTCTGAACCTGATGGGCGGCGCCAAGTCCGGCGTCGCTGATTACTGGGCGGACAAGGGCAGCTTCCCTGACAGCAACACTTTGGCGGGCATCTCGCCTGCCGGGTCGATCATCGGCAAGTATGTCACCGGGGTTCAAGTGAGCGGTGCTGGCGTAGTCACCGCGACCTATGGTAATTCTGCCAATGCGAAGATTTCAGGCGACTCTATTCTTATCACTCCCAAGGATGAAGGCGGCAGCATCTCATGGGTCTGCTCTACTGCAACCCTTCCGGCCAAGTACATCCCGCAGAATTGCCGTTAATCGCCTGACGGCTTTGGTGTGAAGAAAAGCCCGGTTCAGCCGGGCTTTTTTTTGCCTGCAGTTCAAATCGAGCATTCCTCCCTTTAGCAAAGCAGGGCTGATAAGTTCTTTACTTTGTTGTTCTTGGGAAGATACGAAAAGATCAAACCACCCCCGCCCTTCGGGCACCCCTCCTTAACCAAGGAGGGGAACAAACCCACGGCGGCAGCCATCCTGATTTCCCCTCCTTGGCTAAGGAGGGGTGGCGCAACGCGCCGGGGTGGTTCGACTCGCAAGAACTTAACAGCCCTACTTGGGAAAAAGGGGCTGTCAAGCGCAGATTAAACCGCCGGGGCGCGGCGACGAGTCAAATCCATCAGCCAGGTATGGGTTCCCAATGCCGCTGGCCCTGTAGCATCAGCAGCAGGATGACTCTGAACATAAGAACCATCCGGCTGCATCAGCCACGCCTGCCGACTATCCCGCAAGGCGATGTCGAGAATTTCCCACAGCCGTTCGCGGGCGGCGCGATCTTCCACCGGCGTCGCCGCCTCAACCCGGCCCGACAGATTGCGGTGCATCCAGTCGGCGGAACCAATAAAAAACTCACCCGCCAGCGGATCGTCCTGGCCGTTGGCGAAATAAAAAATCCGCGAATGTTCCAGAAAGCGGCCAATAATCGAGCGCACCCGCACATTCTCAGTCCAGCCCGGCACGCCGGGTTTCAGACAGCAGAAGCCGCGCACGATCAGGTCAATATCAACTCCGGCCTGTGACGCCGCTGACAACGCCCGCGCCATTTCCATATCCTCGACCTGATTCATCTTGGCGATAATCCGGGCGGGCCGACCGGCCTGCTGATGCGCGATTTCCCGCTCGATATTTTCCAGGAACCGCTGGCGCATGTTGATCGGCGCAATCAGCAGCTTCTGGAACTGCGGCGTGCGCGAGCAACCGGTCAGGTAATGAAAAAAGGTTCACGACATCGGCGGTAATCGCCGGATTGCAGGTCAGCAGGCCGACATCGGTATAAAGCCGCGCCGTCTTGACGTGATAATTGCCGGTGCCGATATGCGCATAACAGCGCAGATCATGGCCTTCCTTGCGCACCACCAGCGCCACCTTGGTATGGGTTTTCAGCCCCATCACCCCATAGGTGACATGAGCGCCAACCTTCTGCAATTCCTCAGCCCACAACAGGTTGCGGGCTTCGTCAAAACGGGCCTTCAGTTCGATCACGCAGGCCACCTGTTTACCGGCTTCGGCGGCGCGGATCAGCGAACGCACAAACGGGGTGTCGTCGCCGACTCGATAGACCGTCATCTTGATCGCGACCGTTTGCGGATCTATCGAAGCATTACTGATGAAGTCCTCAACACTCAGATCGAAGCTGTCGTAGGGATGATGCAGCAGCACGTCGCCCGCCTGAATCGCTGCGAAAAGATCCATGCCTTCCTCCGGCAAGCGCGGCGGCGGCAACGGTGTCCAGTGCGGATCGCGCAAGGCGGGCGCATCCAGACCGGCGATTTGAAACAAGCCGGTGTAATCCAGCAGGCCGGGCAATTCGTACACATCGGTTTCGGTCAGTTCAAACCGCTCCATCAAGCCCTGGCGCAGCATCGGATTAGCCTGTGGCCCCAAATCCATTCGCACCACCGGTTGAAAGCGCCGCTGTTGCAGCGCATCGGTCACCGCTTCGCGCAGGCTTTCCTCCTCCTCATCCAGCTCCATTTCGGCGTTGCGCAGGATGCGGAACAGGGTGGCGTCCACCAGATCCATGCCGGGAAACAGCTTGTCGGTGCTATGGCGGATCAGGTCTTCCAGCCGCAGAAAGCGGCGCTCGCCTGGCGCGACATCGGCCTTGAGCGCAATCCACGATGGCAGCAAGGTCGGAATTTTCACCCGCACTGGAATGAATTCGCCACTGTCAGGATTGAGTAGCAGAAAGCCCCAGTTGGTGGACAGGTTTGACATGAACGGGAAGGGATGGGCCGGGTCCAGACCGAGCGGGGTCAGCGCGGGAGACACGTTGCGATCGAAAAAGCTTGAAACTTCATCGCGTTGCGCAAGAGTTAAAGTATCCCAGGTCGCCAGAACAATCCCGTGTTCGGCCAGCAGCGGCGCTAACTCCTGATAGCAGCGCGCCTGTTCCGCCAACTGTTCCAGCACGATCTGGCGAATCTGCGCCAGCCGGTCGCGAGTGCTGCCCACCCGCGTCACCGGATCATCCTCACTCTCGACCGTCGCCACTCCGCGCAGCAGCCCGACCCGCTTCATGTAGAACTCATCCAGATTCGAGGTGAAAATCGCCAGAAACTTGAGCCGTTCCAGCAACGGCGTGCGCGAGTCCAGCGCCTCATGCAAGACTCGCCGGTTAAAGCTAAGCCAGCTCAGATCACGGTCAATCCAGGCATGCGCCAACAGATCTTTGCGGGCGGGGAGCAATAAATCGGGTTGAACCGCGCCGTGGCTGGATGAGCCGACGCTGGGCGTTGCGGAATTGGCGGTTTTGCTGTGTTCGAGAGGGCATCCAGAAGTTCCTTTGTTAAATTAAAGTTTCATTCTGATTCTTCACCGTTACCATTTAATTGCGTTATTGAAAGCGCAATCAGCCCAATCCATAAAAATAGCCGATGCTTAACCCCATTTCGCCAGCAGCGGCGTTTATAGCTGGGAACCCCTAACCGTTATGGAGGCTGTGATGAAATCGTCGCTACCGTTTTACGCCCTGATCGTGGTTACCCTGCTGACTGGCTGTTCACCCACCAGCGAACCGCAAGTCGGCCAAGCCGAGACCGGCAAGAGATCAGTTGACGCCGTGGCTCCTCGTCAACGCGCCGAAGTTGCTGATAAAGATGCGGCGGTTGCGCCACAGGCCGTCGCGCCGTCAACTCCAGCGCCCTTGCTTGCCGCGCCACCGCCGCCGCCGAGTGAAGCGAAAATGAACCGGGCGGCGGCTACCAGCACGATAGCGGCGCCAGTGGTCAGCACATTCGCTGGCGCGGCTGCCCCCAGCCCAGGGTTGGATCAATTACGCGCCGCCAGCGAACCGACGGATCGCGAGAATTACGCTCATCAGGAAGAAAATCCGGTCAAAACGCGCCGCCGAACAGCCGGTTTCGACCTTCAGCATTGACGTGGACACCGGCTCCTACGCCAACATCCGCCGCTTTCTCAACCAGGGTCAACTGCCGCCGCGTGACGCGGTGCGGGTTTGAGGAGATGATCAATTATTTTGACTACGCCTGGGCGCAGCCAGAAAGCCGTCAGCCGCCATTCCGGGTCAGCACCGAACTGGCCCCGACTCCGTGGAATCCGAAAACCCTGCTGCTGGCGGTGTCGTGTGCCGCCCTGATCTCAGTTTCCGCCGCCGCGCAAGAAGGCACCGCCGCACCGATGGCCACCGGCTTTCTCAACAAGACCGCGCAAACCCCGGAGGGCGCCCGGCGCTATGTCGTGTATGTGCCCTTCGA
>JAAUTD010000328.1 GCA_012031845.1 Synechococcaceae cyanobacterium SM1_2_3 | reverse complement strand
GCCCCCGCCACGCGCTACAGCCACGCCAATCGACCCGGTGTTGCAATTCAGCGTGTGGGCGGCGTATTGGCCCTTGACCGGGTTGCGATTTGCCTCGGGCGGGAAGTTGCCAGCGTGAACCTTGCCCGCGCCGTCAATGATGAAATGGTAATGCTTCTTGTCCACTGCGGACACGGTATGCGCACCCGCGCTCCAGTGCATGATTATCCGCTTCACCACTTGTGCTCCACTTTGATGCCGGGCCGCTTCATGCTGCCGGTCGGCTTTACGGTTGTCTTCGGGCGCGGCTTTTCGGCAGTGCCCTTCGTCGTCTTGCCATACCGCGCTTCAGCCTTCGCCATGCGGTCGGATACGGGTGATTTCGCCATGTCCTGTCCCTTCAGCCAGAAAGAAAACGGATGATCTGTTCTTTGAAGAACTGAACGCCCGCCCACACTACAGCGCCGATGACGCCCAGCACCATCAACCCGCCCATGAACCGTGCGCGGATGCCCGTTACCATGTCAGTCACCGGCTTAACCTCTGCCATGTCGTGCGCCAGGCGGTCCTGATTTTCGGCCAGTTTGCTGATAGTTTGTAACATTTCCCTGCGCTCATGGGAAGCGGCCTCACTGGTCGCCTTGTAATTGTCGAGAAACGCCTCGAAAGAGGCGCGAAGGGCGGCTAGTTCGGCTGCGGTTGTCACATCATTCCCCATGCAAAGGCCATCCATTCAGGTGCCCAGATCAGCGCCGCGATGCCGAGAACAACAGGCAGGCCAGCGGGCCAAGCCTTCTTGTGCGGACTTACCGTATCGCGCCATTCCCGTTCGGTGCTGTCAATCCAGCCCTTTCCCCTCAACCGCAAGGCAGCATGACGCGGCACCGCGCCGTTGACCGGGGACCAGCAGCGCCAGATCATCGCGCGCAGCGTCAATATCGCCAGAAGCGCTTGCAGCTTGCCGCCGGTTTCGATCAGCAGCACGGTCCATGCGAAGTCCTGACAGTCGCCCTTCATCTTCTTGCGGGCGTCCTTCCACGGGGCGATCAGAGACCCGCCGTCATACTTGAAGCCCTTGGCGAATTCTTCCGTTGTCATAGCGTCCTCACCCATTTCAGAAGCGATCCGGCCTTTGCGGTAATGGCGCTACCTGCCACCTTGGATGCAAACCGCGCAATCACGTTGCCATCCACCGATGGGCGGACAATCCCGACGATGAAGGCAAGGTTCCCGGCCACGTTAGCGCTGGTGGCGTTTGATGCTGTCGGCTGGTCATAGGCCGCATAGTTGCCGAACGTGCTTGTCGTGGTCGTAAGCGGCGTTGTGACCTGACAGGCCAGAAGCGATGCACTCGGGCCGCTGACTGTCCAGCGCGACCCTGTAGCCGTGGCCGCTGCCGTGTAGGCAATCGAATACTCGAACTGGTAGGTTTCACCAGCGATGACCGGAAACGAAAAGCCAGTCACGTCCTGCAAGGTGTTCGCAACGGCGTTGTTGTTCACCACGTCCGAAGCCAGAACAACCGTGTTCAGTGTGCTGACAGCAGCCGCCAGAAGCCCCGATGTCTGGTTAAACCGCGAAGACCCCTGCGCGGAAAAGACCCGCCATGACCCGAAGCCGTCATAGGCGAAGACCTCGCCCGGTGCCAGAACCGCCTCATGAGGGTAAAACCGTTGGTCCCGTCGAACATCTGCACTTGCAGGGTATTCGACAAGCTGGCGTGCGTGTTCTGGATGGTCAGCCCGTAGACCGTTCGCTCCTCGCCAGACCCCGGCGCGGCAACGATGGTCGTAGTGGTCGCGCTGCTGATCTTGGTCAGCGTGTCGCCCTGCACCGTGGCCGTGCGTCCTGCGTGGCGTGCAGTGCCACCACGTCCAGGTTGGCCGCCGACGATGTGATCAGCCGCAGGCTGCGGTTTGTTCCAAGCAGTCTCATGGAATTTCGCTCCAGAGGTTAAGGAACGCCGTAGCCGGATCGCCCGGTTCCCACACGTTCGCAGGGTTGTTGCTCTCCCAATTCTTGCCGTTATGCGTGACCCGTGCGCCGATGGGATAGGCATCCCCCGCGCCGGTCGGTTGAACCCATGCCGGGTAGCCTTCCGCGACAATCTCGCGCCAGTTGACCGGTGGCGTCCAGACGTTGAAGTCAACGAGGCTTTCCCAAAGCTTGTTATTGAACGTGCGCTGATCCCCTATCATAACGGGATTTTGGAACCAATTCGCCGGGTCCTCCCATTCCAGCGCATTGGCCGCTGCATGGGCGTCAAAAGTTACCTGACTGCCGATGCCGTCCGTGATGACCACATTCGGGATCGCCGCGACAGCCTCCCGGAAACCGGGGATTTCCCACGAGTGCAGCCCGGCGTGTGTCGCGCCAGCCGAACCGGATCGCATCGGGACAGAGAAGTTGTTCTGCCTGAAGCCTGCGGTTTCAAGCGCGGCGTTCGCGGTGTCAATCTGCGCGGCGGGGATGGATGCTGAGAAACTCATGCGAGGTTCCCCCCTTCGTCAATCCAAGCCTCTATCACATCGATCTGACCAGCGGTCAGGGCAGTTGCGGCGCATACAACCCGACCGATCCTGCCGTGGTAAAAGATGATTCCGGAGTGCGAGAAAAGTTGCGCGCCCGCCGATGCTGTGTTGCTGACGTTCGCCGCAGTGCCGGGGCGGACGGAAGGAAAGTCTCCAGAGGTGAATGCCGCTTTGTTTTGCCGCGCGCTAATATTCCCCGTTCCCGCCCAATCCACGATAACCCCATGCAGGTAGTCCGTGCTGAGGGCAAGCGATCCAGCCGCTGAGTTGTCGCTGTGCGAGGCGTCCGGGTCCAACCTGCGTGTCACGGCTTGAAGCAGCGGCCCCGGCTGCCACGCCAGAGAGAAGCGTTCGTTTGCACCTCCGCCAACCTGAAAGCCCAAAATCCAGCGGCCAAGAGTTCCCGAGTTGCGCCGATGCTTCACGAAGATTGCAGAGGCCGCGTTGTTTTTGCAGAAAAGGAACCGCCGCCGTTGCAATGAGGCTGTCGTTGACCCCATCGCCTTCCAGATAGCGCGAAGTTCCCAGCGGTCGGTTTGCCGGCGTGACTTGTGAATAGGCAGGAGGCGCAAGGCCCCACTTCGCCTGAATGCGACCGACCACCTGCCCGTCAGTCGTCCACGGGGTAGACGTGTCGTCCGTTTGCCACTTGGTCGAAGCGTCAGTCGGATCAATCGCAAAGCCGTTCGTCCCCGCAAGGATCGCCTCGACCTGCGCAGAAAGAGACGGGGCCGCCGCACCGCCCATCCGTCGCCGCCGATCCGCCGCGCGCTGGATAAACATGATCAGGCCGCCCAGTGCGTCACGGTGATGTTCCAACTATCAGCCGTTCCGCCGCTGGGAAGGGGCTTGATAAACGCCGCGCCGCTGGAAAACTCCGCATATCCCGCCGCCGTAAAGGACAGGTCATTGCCCTGCAAGTCCTTCAGCGTGTCATATGTCACGCCGTCATTGCTGCCCTGCAAGACAAGCGTGCCGCCGCCGGGCGTGCCGCCCACCTGAACAGACGCCACCGATAGGGATACCAGCGGCGCATACCGCGCAATAGCGGCGCTACCCGCCGTGGTTTCAGCCGTCCATGCCGCAATTCGGCGGGCGTGGTTCTTTCCGGTAGTGACTGCAAACGCCATGATTGATCTCCTCTATTGGCGGCACATTAGCAAGTTTCGCACGCAAAATCTAGTATGCGCATTATCATGGTTCACTGAACACCCAGACGTTCCCGCTGTCGAAGGTGCCGTTGACGGACACAATTGCAAGCCCGGTCACGGTTCCCCCAACATCCGAACTCGTGATCCGTCCGCCGCAGTGAATTGTGTTTCCCACATCATTCGACAAGACCCCGGACGCGATGAAGTCGCCGGTCGAGTTTTTCGTAATCGTGAGGATGCCGGAAATCTTGTCGCTTCCGCTGCCGCCTGCGTTGAAGCCAAACCCGTCCGTAAAGCTTGCGCCAGACTGCGACGAGTTGGTCAAAAGGGTTGTCGTGCTGGTGTAATTCGTGCTGATTGTCGTCCCGCCAACGCGAAGGCGAACACGCACCCGCAAGTCAGACGTGGCACCCACCGCCCAGAAGTTCACTGTGTAGCGTTTGGCTCCATCAAGAACATCGTCAATGGTGACGGTCGTTCCTGACGTTGTGGCGGCTGGCGACGTTTCCGACAACCCGCCCGTCGCCCATTCGGGAGCGGTGGCCCCGCTGTTCATTTGAAGAACCTGGCCCGCCGTGCCCTTGGGCAAGCGCACCAACGTATCCGCCGCCGTCGCATAGAGCAGGTCACCTTGAACCAGCGACAGGCCGCCAGACTGGTCAGCGTGGCGTCTGCCTGCTGAGCGTCAAGCGTTGTCCTAGCCGCCGCCGCGTCT
>JAAUTD010000034.1 GCA_012031845.1 Synechococcaceae cyanobacterium SM1_2_3 | reverse complement strand
TGCGATTGGCGGCGCGAGCGGCATCCGGGATGCTGTCCTGACTGGCCTGGATGGCGTTGATCTTGGCCCGCACCATCGCCCGGTAGACCTGATAGCACGACAGCAGCGCCGCGCCCGCAAAATCGCCGCTGTATTCCAGATAGGTATTCAGCACCCGCTGCGCAAAAGCGTCGGCGCCACGGAAGCGCAAATCCATGATCAGAAACGCCAGATCGTTGATCACATCAATCCAGCGAAAATCATCATTGAATTCAATGCAGTCAAAATGGTGATCTGGCCGCTCTCGGTCAACACCATGTTGCCCAGATGCAGATCGCCGTGGCATTCGCGAATCCAGCCCTCGGCCTTGCGCTGCGCCAAGTGCGGGCGAAGCCGTGGCAAAGCGGCCAGCGTCCATTGCTCAACGACGGTCAGCAGATCAAGATCGGCTGGATCGTCCAGCAAGGCTCGGGTGTGGCTGAAATTGTCCAGCATGGGTTGCCAGACCGGCTCCGGATCGCCAAACGATTTCGCTGGATTGACGGCGGGAATGGCGCGGTGAAATTCCGCCAGTCGCTGGGCCAGCGCCTCCAGATGCCCCGCGTTCAGCCGATCCGCCGCCAGCAGCCGATCCAGCAGCGCCTCCTGGGAAAAGCGGCGCATCCGCACCGCATATTCGATAGCCGGGCCAGTCGAACCCCACACCGGTTGCGTCAGGTTCCCGCTGATCGGCACACAGTCCAGGTAGATATCCGGCGCCAGCCGACGGTTCAGGCGCAGTTCTTCTTCACAATAGTATTTCCGGCGCTCCAGACTGGTAAAATCAAGAAAGCCCAAATTCAGCGGCTTTTTGATCTTGTAAGCATAATCGCCGGCCAGCAGGACATGGGAGATATGGGTTTGCAAATGTTCGACGGCAGTGACCGGGTGCGGATAGCGATCTGGTTGCAGCAGGGCCGCAATGAGCGCGGTTTGATCAAGAGAAGGGTTAGCGGATGACACGCAGCGGACTCCAAATCGTGAAAAGCGGGCGGGTAGGATAAGACAGAATCAATGGGGTTGCGCCATGCGATTGATCAGCAGGGCGGGCCAGGACGAAAACAGGCATGGCTAAAAGCACGTTATCCCGAACTGCCAGAACACGCCCGCAGATCGTGCGGGCGCTGGTTTCACTGATATTTTCCCTGCTGCTGGGCGGCGTGCTGCTCTGCGCGTTTGGGCTGGGCGTCTACATGTTGTATCTGGACGCCGTGATTCGCACCGAATTTGACCAGAAACGCTGGGCGATGCCCGCCAAGGTCTATGCTCGACCGCTGGAGCTGTTTTCCGGGATGGCGCTGAACGCCGAATCCTTCGCTCAGGAAGTCAAGATGCTGGGTTATCGCCGATGTGAACTGTCCGGTGGAGCCGCCCGCGCCGCCGCCGGAACCCGGCAAGCGCCCGATCCGGCGCAAACCGAAGCCGCCCGCGCCGGAAATATGCGTCCCGCCACCCAATGGGGGAGAGTCGCCGACCAAACCCGGCATGTACGCCCGTCAGGGCGAAACCTTTGAACTGATGACCCGTGAATTCCCCTTCTGGGACGCGACCGAGCCGGTGCGGAAAATTCGACTGGTGTTCGCCGGCGATATTCTGGTGGATTTAGTCAGTCTGGATGGTCAGGAAGCGCCGGGCTTGCTGCGATTGGATCCGCCGGAGATCGCCGGCATTTATCCCGCACATTACGAAGACCGCATCCTGCTCAAAGGCAAGGATTTGCCGCCGGTGCTGGTGGACGCTTTGCTGGCGGTCGAAGATCGGGCGTTTTTTTGAACACGCCGGGATCAATCCCAAGGGCATCTTTCGCGCTCTGGTGGTCAATCTGCGGGCCGGGCGGGCGGTGCAGGGCGGCAGCACCCTGACTCAGCAACTGGTTAAAAACCTGTTTCTCAGCAATGAACGCTCGTTCAGGCGCAAAGTAAATGAAATTCTGATGGCGATCCTGATTGACGCCCGCTACGGCAAGGACGACATCCTTGAAGCCTATGCCAATGCGATCTATCTGGGGCAGGACGGCAGCCGGGCGATTCACGGCTTTGGCCTGGCCAGTCAGTTCTTTTTCGGCAAGGCCCTCGAAGATCTGGATTTGCATCAGTTCGCCTTGCTGGTGGGAATCATCAAGGGGCCATCAGTCTATGATCCGCGTCGCCACCCGGACCGGGCCAAGGAGCGGCGCACCCTGGTGCTGGAGGTCATGGCCGAACAGCATTTGATCAGCGCCGAGGACGCCGCTCTGGCCAGGAACATGCCGCTGGACGTGACGCCCAAGGCCGCCAGCGGCATCACCGCCTATCCCGCCTTTCTGCAACTGGTTCAGCGCCAGTTGCGGCAATATTACAAAGCGGATGATTTGGTTTCGGAAGGGTTGCGGGTTTTTACGACGCTCGATCCTCGCATTCAGGCCAAGACGGAGGAGACTTTGGCCAACAGCCTGCCGCCGTTGGAGAAGAGTCAGCCCCGATCACGGCCTCTGCAAGGCGCAGCGGTAGTGACTGATACCCAGACCGGCGAAGTGCTGGCGATGGTCGGGGATCGGGAAGCGAAAGCGGTCGGTTTCAACCGGGCGCTGGACGCCAAGCGGCTGGCCGGATCTTTGCTCAAACCAATGGTGTATCTGACCGCGCTGGAACATCCTGACCGCTATACCCTGATGACCCGCCTGAGCGACAGTCCACTGGTGTACACCTCTGGCGGTCAGCGCTGGACTCCGTCCAATTACGATAAGCGTTATCATGGTCAGGTCACCCTGCGCGATGCGCTGGCCCGTTCCTATAACATTCCGGCAGTGCGGGTCGGTCTGGATATGGACGTGATCAATGTGGTGGACATGCTTCAGCGATTGGGGCTGGAACGGGAAATGAAACCGTATCCCTCGCTATTGCTCGGTGCGCTGGAAGTATCGCCGCTGGAAATCGCCCAGATTTACGCCACCATCGCCAATAATGGTTTTCGCATTCCGCTGCGCGCTATCCGTGAAGTCACCGATACTTCGGGTAAACCGCTACAGCATTACGCGCTGGATGTGGTAAAGGCTGTTGAACCGGGGCCGGCCTATCTGGTCACCAACGCCATGCAGCAAGTCGTCAAGGCTGGCACCGCCAGCGCCATGAAAGGCAAGCTGTCGCCAGACTTGAAGATCGCCGGCAAAACCGGCACCACCGACGACTTTCGCGATAGCTGGTTTGCCGGTTTTAGCGGCGACCGGCTGGCGGTGGTCTGGCTGGGCCGGGACGACAATAAGCCGACCGGTTTGAGTGGAGCCAGTGGCGCATTGCGGGTGTGGATGGATCTTATGGCCGGGTTGAAACTGGAGCCGCTGGATACGCCGCCGCCCGCCGATGTCGAGGAAATCTGGGTGGATGCGCGTAGCGGCTTGCGCCTGAGCCAAGATTGTCGGCGTGGGCAACCGGTGCCTTTTCTGGTTGGGTCTGGGCCGAAAGGATCAGCATCCTGCGGCAGCCCACCCGCCGCACGGCGCGTCGAACCGGCAGACGGCGCGGATGACGCGGGAGAATCAGGCGAGATGGATGATTTTTTCCGGCGGCTGATGGAATGAGCGCATCGGATCGCACCGGATGGCTTTATCTCAGGACTTTCGCTAAACCCGTAAATTCGTCATACCCGCGAAAGCAGGTATCCCATCTTTTCAGCGGCTTACTGGATTCCCGCCTATGCGGGAATGACGGAAAGCGAAAATCCTGTATCTGTAGGACTTTCGCTGACTTTGCCGGAGAACCGGCATCCTGCCCGTTGCAACACCGGCAGGAAGTCCGCGCTGCATCCCACAGCGAAAGCCCTGATTTTGAATTAACCACACACAGATTTCATTGAGATTCGGGGCTGTCAAACAGAACAGTTTCGGATTGTTCGGGAGAAAATGATGAACACACGTTTGAAGCTGAGTTTAAGTCTGCTGACTCTGGCCTTGACCTTCGCCGGCTGTTCGACAGTCCCGTTTTTTCAGCCTGCTGCTGAAAAAACGCCACCCGTCAAGAAAGCGCCGGTGACTGACCGTAGCGCCCGACGTCCGCAAACGGCTCAGCCGCCAACAGCCAGGCAACTGGAAGTCAGACCGTTGACGCCGGAAGATCCGCTGCTGCCACGGGAATACGCGCCCGGTTATCCATCCACTGCCGATCCGTATGCCGCGCCGATCCAGCAGCCCTACCGGTCTGGTCCCAATAACGCCGCCCGGCAACCGGATTACCCACCGGCTGCCAACACCACGCTGCCACCAGCAAGCAACACGACCTTGCCGCCCACCAGCGGCGATAGCTATCGGCAACCAGCAGCCTATCCGCCTGGCGCTGCAACGCCGTATCCGTCGGCGAATCAGCCTTATTATCCAACGCCACGGGATCAATCCGGCAGGACCGCACTGCCGCCGACTGATCCAGCCTATCCACAGGATGATCCGGGCTATGCCGCCGCGCCCACTGCCGATGTGTTGCCTGAACCACAGCCAGCGCCCTCCAGAACGCCGCCTGCATCGTTGCCCACATCGGCAACTACCGCTGTCGCGATAGCGCCGCCGCCCACCCCGGTCGAGCCGGTAGCGCCTCCGCCACAGCCGTCAGCGCCACCGGCTGATCTGCCGCCAGCGGAGATCACCCGCGAGGGCAATCAGGCGGTCGCCGCGTTGCTGGAAAGCGCCGACAAGCATGTGAAAAATAATCAACTGGACAAGGCCGGCGCAGCCTTGGAGCGGGCGTTGCGAATCGAGCCGCGCAATGCGGGCATCTGGCACGATCTGGCGCAGATTCGCCTGCATCAGGGCCAGTACGCCCAGGCTGAATCGCTGGCCAGCAAGTCGGCCAATCTGGCGGGCAGCAATCGGGCGTTGCAAGCGCGTAACTGGAAGGTCATTGCTTCGGCGCGCAAGGCGGCGGGCAATCGCAGCGGCGCAGAAGAAGCCGAGGCGCGGGCCGTGCAGTTTAGCCGTTAGGCAGCCGCCGATTTCCGCCGTGGATGTCGTCGCCCTGCTGGGACTCAATGGCCCGCTGGCCCAGCAGGTCGCCGGGTTCGCGCCGCGCCCTCAGCAACAGGAAATGGCGGCGGCGGTCGCCGCCATTCTTAATGACGGCGGGACGCTGATCGTTGAGGCCGGCACCGGCACGGGTAAAACCTTCGCTTATTTGCTCCCGGCGCTGTTGTCGGGAGCGCGGGTCATCATCTCCACCGGCACTCGTCATTTGCAGGATCAGCTTTATCAGCACGATTTGCCGGTAGTGCGCCGGGCGCTGAAGCTCCTAGTGAAAACCGCGCTGCTGAAAGGACGCAGCAACTATCTCTGTCGTTATCGTTTGCAAGCCACCCAGCAAGATGGGCGGCTATCCTCCCGCCAGCAGGTGGTCGAGTTACGCCGAATCGGTCAGTGGGTCAAGCGCACCCGCAGCGGCGATATTGCCGAAATTCCTGATGTGCCCGAATCCTCCGCCATCTGGCCGCGAGTCACCTCCACCGTAGATAACTGCCTGGGTCAGGAGTGTCCGCAATTTGACGACTGTTTTCTGGTCAAGGCGCGGCGCGACGCTTTGGCGGCTGATGTGCTGGTCATTAATCATCATTTGTTGTGCGCCGATCTGGCGATCAAGGAACCGGTTTGCCGAACTGTTGCCCGGCGCGGAAGCGTTCATTCTCGACGAGGCGCACCAGTTGCCAGACATCGCCAGCCACTTTTTTGGCCGGTCACTGAGCGGTCGGCAATTGAGCGAGTTGGCGCAGGATACCGTGCTGGAACAGTTGCGCGAGGCGGGCGATTTCCCCGATTTGCGGGCGCGGGCTGAGGCGCTGGAACCGGCGATTCTCACCTTGCGGCAGGCGCTGGGAATGGCGGAACGCCGCGCCTTATGGCGGGAAGTCGCCGATCAGTTGGCAGTGCAGGAGGCGGTCGGCCAGCTCGGCGCCAGGCTGGATCGCCTGCGCGAGGCGCTGAAAGAAGCATCGCAACGCGGCAAGGGTCTGGAGAGCTGTCACCGGCGCGGCGAGGATCTGGGGCAACGCTGGCTGGCGCTGACCGGCGCGGACAGCAACCCGGAGCAGGTGCGCTGGTTTGAAACCCGTGGCCGTGGCTTCACCCTGAGCCTGACCCCGCTTGACATCGCGCCGGTGTTTCAAAAGCAGATGAAGGCGCGGCCCGGCGCGTGGATTTTCACTTCGGCGACGCTGGCGGTCGGTCAGGACTTTGCGCATTTTGCGACGCGGCTGGGCGTACTGGATTATGCGGCGCTGCGGCTGGACAGCCCGTTCGACTTTGCCCGGAATACTCTGCTGTATCACCCGCCGGAATTGCCCGATCCAGGTACGCCGCTCTACACCCCGGCGCTGCTGGAAGCGGTGCTGCCGGTGCTGGAAGCCAGCGGCGGGCGGGCGTTTCTGTTGTTCACCAGCTACCGCGCCCTGCACGAAGCGGCGGCAGGACTGAAGGATCGGCTGCCGTATCCGCTGCTGGTGCAGGGCGATCTGCCCAAAACGGCGTTGCTGCATCAGTTCCGCGCCTTGGGCAACGCGGTATTGCTGGGGACGGCGAGCTTTTGGGAAGGGGTGGACGTGCGCGGCGAGGCGCTGTCCTGCGTGATCATTGACCGGCTGCCCTTTGCCGCGCCCGGCGATCCGGTGGTGCAGGCGCGGATTGAGTCGTTACGCCAGCGCGGCGAAGACCCGTTCCGTTGTTATCAGTTGCCTCATGCCGTGATTACCCTCAAGCAGGGCGTGGGGCGGCTGATCCGCGATGTCACCGACCGAGGCGTGCTGGTGCTGGGTGATCCACGCCTGCTGAGCAAGTATTACGGGCGGGTGTTTCTGGACAGCCTGCCGCCGATGCCGCGAACCCGCAAACTGGAACGGGTGCAGGCGTTTTTCGGGGTGGAATGAGGCGGGTGGCAAGCTCGGAGTCAGCTACGCAGAAAAGCTGCTTTAATGATGTGTTGATCCTGTCTAGCGTTTGATTGGTCTATGCTGTTAGGTGTCTCAAATTCATGTCGTTCCTCGGCGATTACCACAAAGAGTTAAAATGTCAGAGCGCGAGGGGACGATGCCTACATTTTGCAGATGGGGAGCGTTGCAACGAGATAATATCCGCGCACTCGATTCAAAAAAAGGGTCAACTTGGCTTAATCGCGGAAAACGGACATGTTTATAAGATAATCGCTGATCTTTCAACGCTCAAGAAATCTGGCGGCTACCTTCTGCCAAAGAAAATTGGGGTAAATAAAGTTTCAACATTTCTTGGATTTTGCAAGCATCACGACAACGCACTCTTTAAAATTATTGATAATTTACCGCTTGAGCCACTGGCAAAACAGATCGTCTTATATGCATATCGATGTATTTGCCGTGAGTATTTTGTTAAGGAGAATGCTATCGCCGTTCTCGATAAGATGATGGGCCACCCTGAATTGGGTAATACCAAAAAATTATTTCTTAATTCCACAAGAATTGGGCACTCTCTTGGACTCGAAGGACTTAAACACCATAAGTCATTCTACGAGAAAGCGTTGCTGGCAAGCGAATATGAGGAATTCGAGTTCACATATTTTACTTCTTCGTCACGCTGTTCACTTCAGCTTTCGGGCCTTCTCTATCCGAACTATGACTTTATTGGCAATAAGTTACAGGATCTTGGTAACTGGCATTCACCGCTTGACCTAATAACATTTTTCACTGCGCCAACCCGAGAAGGCTGGGCGTTTGGGTTTGGTTGGCATGCTTCGAGTAATAAAACCTGTGTTCCATTTCTTCAGTCGCTCGCCAGTTACATTTCAAGCGGTGGGAAACCAGAAGACGCACTGCTTCGGTTCTCACTATCATGCTGTGAGAATCATGCAATACGCATTTCTTGGTGGGACACACTTCCTGAGTACTCTAAGAAAGAGGCGATTGAACGAATACAATTGATGATTCATCCGAATATTCCTGTACCAAAGGATTATCTCGCATCGGGTTGTGAGGATATTGCAGATTGGCAGTTTGAGCATGTGTACACAACGCTTCAAGCAGTCGCCTAACTCGTTGGTCAACCGGACCGGACTTTGGCAGGCGGTTACCAGCAACATCGATAAAGTGGGTCATATCCTGCCCTATGTTCATTTTGAAGGCGGAACCATGTCTTTGAGAGAGGAAGCATTAGATGTTCTGCGGGAAATAGCAAATGCAAAAAATTAATTCTTACCCAATACCCGCATCCGGTGAAGCCAGAGAACTACTCCGCAAAAAAGGGCAATTTTGGACACCGGATTGGGTTGCCGAAGCAATGGTTGATTATGTGCTTGCTGATAATAAGGGCAGCACATTATTTGACCCTGCGCGTAGGCGCAGGGGCATTTTTTCGAGCCGCAAAAACCATAGCCAAGGAAAAAGGGTTTTCTGTCAATCTGTCAGGGATGGATATTGATCCACTGGCGTTAGAGCAGGCTATTGAGCAAGGATTGAATGGAAGCGACATTGCGGGAGTCAAAATCGGCGACTTTATTTTTGAACATCCGCCAGAAAAGCAATCCGCAATTGTGGCTAATCCACCTTATATTCGGCATCATCGCCTATTAGCGGAAACTAAAGAACGACTGAAACGATTAAGTCTGCAAACTCTGGGGACTGCTTTGGATGGCGCGCGGTTTACACGTCTATTTTCTGATTCGCGCTCTGACCTTGCTCAACGACAATGGACGTCTGGCTTTTATTATGCCCGCCGATACCTGTGAAGGAAAATTTGCCCATGATCTATGGCGCTGGATTTCAGCAAACTATGCGTTGGATGCGGTCATTGCTTTTACTCCCGCTGCTTCTCCATTCCCAAAGGTAGACACGAATCCACTGATTTTCCTTATCCGAAACGCATCGCCAAAACAGGATTTTGGTGGGTCAAGTGCCATGAGCCACAGACTGAAACCCTCAAGCTATGGGTTCGCTCAGGCTTTGAGATGAACCCTGTAAACGGATTAACAGTAACTCAACGGAATTTATCAGAGGGCCTCAAAACCGGTTTATCAAGACCGCTCCCGACAGAGAAAACCAGCAATTACATCCTGGGCGATTTTGTCCAAATCGTTCGTGGCGTTGCGACTGGGGCCAATGAGTTCTTTTTTATGACCGCCGAGCAGGTAAACAAAACTGGCATTCCAGCCCGTTACTTCACCAGGGCGATTGGGCGGACGCGGGATGTGTCTACCGAAGAAATCACGCAAACGACACTGGAATTACTTGAATCGAAAGGAAGGCCGACCTTTCTGCTGGCTTTGAACGGAGATTCAATCGAGAGCTTTCCCCAAAGCCTGAAAGACTATTTAAGAAAAGGCGAAACATTAAAGTTACCGCAAAAACCGCTAATTTCTCAGCGAAAGCCCTGGTATAAAACCGAGCAAAGAATCGCGCCGCTTTTTTTGTTTGCCTATCTGGGGCGAAGAAATACCCGATTTATCCGCAACACCGCAGGAATCATCCCGCTCACGGGTTTTCTGTGCGTCTATCCCAAGAGCGATGACCAGGAATGTATTGACCATCTCTGGAAAATTCTGAGCCACGCTGACACAGTAGCCAATCTCGCCATGATTGGAAAATCATACGGTGATGGCGCTATTAAAGTTGAGCCGCGCTCCCTGGAGAGATTACCTATTCCTGAAAATATCATTGATAAAAATATCATTTTTCAACAAAGCACTCAGGAACAGATGCGGCTATTTGAAAGCAAAACTGACTATAAAAAAACACGATAGGGTTACTGTAGTTAAGCGATGTTCAGCACAGGGAATACGGTAATCAGCGATGCTTAACCAATATTCCTTCGCGGATCAAAGGCATCGCGCACAGCCTCGCCGACAAAAACCAGCAGACTCAGCATTAGCGCCAAGACCACAAAGCCAGTAATACCGAGCCACGGCGCTTGCAGATTATCTTTACCCTGCCGCAACAGATCGCCCAGTGACGCTGAACCGGGCGGCAAGCCCAAACCGAGAAAATCCAGCGCGGTCAACGCCACAATCGAGCCGGATAAAATGAAGGGCATAAAAGTCAGCGTCGCGACCATCGCATTGGGCAGAATATGCTTGAACATAATCCGCGCATCGCTCAGACCTAAAGCGCGGGCGGCTCGCACATAATCAAAATTGCGGGCGCGCAGAAATTCGGCGCGCACCACACCCACCAGCGAAGTCCAACTGAATAGCATTAGGATCAGTAACAGAGTCCAGAATCCCGGCGTTACCACACTGGACACGATAATCAGAATAAACAATTGCGGCAGTCCGCCCCACACTTCCAGAAAGCGTTGCAACAGCAAATCCAGCCAGCCACCGAAATAACCCTGCACCGCACCTGCCGCAACACCAATAATGGAAGAAGTCAGCGTCAGCAGCAAGCCAAATAGCACTGAAAGCCGCAGTCCATACAGCAGTCGCGCCATGACATCGCGGCCCTGATCATCAGTGCCCAGCCAATTCACCGCAGAAGGCGGCGCTGGAGCCGGAACCGGCAGATCGTAATTTACCGTATCATGGCGAAAGCGAATCGGCGGCCACAGCATCCAGCCGTCCTGCTGGATTAAATCAGCCAAATAAGGATCGCGGTAATTCGCTGTGCTGGGAAAGACGCCGCCAAAATCGGTTTCGGCATAATCCTTAATCACCGGCAGATAAAGCGCATTGCGGTAAATCACCAACAATGGCCGGTCGTTGGCGATCAATTCCGCGCCAAGGCTGAATCCGAACAGGATCAGAAACAGCCATAATGACCAATAGCCCCGGCGATTGGCGCAGAATTGCGCCAAGCGGCGCTGAGTCAGCGGCGTCAAACGAAAGCGCGGAATGCTGCGCATTTTGGCAACTATACTCAAATCGCCTCCACGACCCAGATTTGCGCCAAAGTCGCTGCTTCTCGCACTCGATCCGGCGCGGCGCCGCCTAATCCAGCGCGGGCCGCAACTGAACCTTCCAATGATAGAACCGCAAAGACATCATCCTGAATGAGCGGCGAGAAGTTCTGCAATTCCACCAGCGCCATATCCGCTAAATCACGCCCGGTTTCTATTCCAAGCCGCACGGCTTTACCGACGATCTCATGTGCATCACGGAACGCTACGCCTTTGCGCACCAGGTAATCCGCCAAATCAGTCGCAGTCGCAAAACCACGCCGGGCTGCCTGAATCATATTGCCGCGCTTGGGATGCAGCGCCGGAATCATGTCGGCAAAAGCCCGCAAGCAGTTTTGCACCGTGTCTATGGTATCGAACAGGGGTTCCTTGTCTTCCTGATTGTCCTTGTTATAGGCCAGCGGTTGACTCTTCATCAGCGTCAGTAAGGCTACCAGATGCCCATTGACCCGCCCGACTTTACCGCGCACCAATTCCGGCACGTCGGGATTTTTTTTCTGAGGCATGATGGAAGAACCGGTGCAGAATCGATCCGGCAGATCAATAAAATCAAACTGGGCGGAAGACCACAAAACCAATTCTTCAGACATCCGCGATAAATGGGTCATCAGAATGGCGGCAGCGGCGGTGAATTCAATGGCGAAATCACGGTCACTGACGGCATCCAGCGAATTGGCGCACGGCGCGGCAAAGTCCAGCAATTGCGCGGTGTAATAGCGATCCAGTGGATAACTGGTTCCGGCTAATGCCGCCGCGCCAAGCGGCATGACATTAACCCGCTTGCGGCAATCCACCAACCGCTCGTAATCGCGCTTGAGCATCTCAAACCAGGCCAGCAGATGATGACCAAAGGTCACCGGTTGCGCGACTTGCAGATGAGTGAAACCGGGCATGATCGTATCAGCCTCGCGCATCGCCAAATCCGCCAGCCCGCCTTGCAGCCGCTTAATCTCGATTAGAATGGCGTCAATGGCGTCGCGCAAATACAGCCGAATATCGGTCGCCACCTGATCATTGCGCGAGCGGCCGGTATGCAACCGCTTGCCAGCATCGCCAATCCGCTCGGTCAAGCGCGCCTCAATGTTCATGTGAACATCTTCCAG
This sequence comes from Synechococcaceae cyanobacterium SM1_2_3, assembly GCA_012031845.1. Taxonomy (GTDB): domain Bacteria; phylum Pseudomonadota; class Gammaproteobacteria; order Competibacterales; family Competibacteraceae; genus Contendibacter. The sequence continues at coordinate 7,378 of JAAUTD010000034.1, read as the reverse complement.
CGCCGCCGACCACTGGAATTCGCCGCGTTCAATCTCGGCGCGAATCTGCTCCAAGCCGTTGATAATCGCCGCGCAATCCTCGCTGGACAATATGCCGATCCGTTGCAGCATTTGAGCGTGTGCAATGGAGCCGCTAATGTCCTGCCGGTACATCCGCCGGTCGAAGTCCACCGAAGCGGTGAACGCCGCTACAAAGGCGTCGGTGCTTTCAGTGAAGCGCCCGCCCCAAGTTTGATTGGTTTGTGTGTCATTCATAAATGATTCAAGGATTCCGTAGGCTGAATAAGACGCCATAGCTTAGCAAAACCTTATCCGGCTATGGTTGGCGCATTGCTATTTATCGGGCAGGAAATCGGTCGCTATGGGTAGCGACGCTGGCAGTGAATGGTGGATTTGCAAAAGGATTGCAGCATGATTAATGCTGCTGTTTAGGTTTGACTGGCGAAAATTTTCTTAGTCAAATGGATGTGCTTTATTCCTCAGCGCATCCTGCGCGGACTGGTGAAATTAGAGAGGATTATTTGGAAAAAATAGACCAGGGAGGAATAGCGCCATTCCTTGCTTGACGCCATCTGGTGAAATTCACTTTACTCAAATCCATGTACACCGATCCATCACGAAGTTTTGTGGTGCCGATGAGTGTTGTTACATAGGTTTCAGTTCGCCGACTGCCCGTGTCCAAATTGACTTTACTACCGACATAACTCCAATCCGGGTTGGATTGCTGATGTCCATTCAGGTTGGCAAACATGATATGAACAAACTGAATATCACCATTTTCAACAAAGCTATAGCAGGCTATCACATGCCACCCGCTATGCCCATTATGGCTTTCACCACCTTTGCCTATGTTAATCGTCGCTTTTACCTCAAGTCCGATACCAGTATCGCCGCTGCCTGGTTTATAAATAAGGTCAGGGTATCTCTGATCGTGATTATGCTTATAAGGCGAGCATTCATTCATTGCATTGCTAAAAATATTTGAAACCAGCCCTGAGAAGTTATTGCCTTGAATAAGAGATTGAAGAGTTTGACTCACCTCTAAAATCATGTTTCGATTAATGCGATGAATAATTGACTGAGTGAGATTGGCAGCCGCTTCGATATGAGACATTGCAAGTCCTTCAGGTAATGGCGTTTGTGGCCTAAAGTATTGAGGTTCTAATCGGGGAGGCTTTGATTGTGCAGCACCATCGTTATCATACGCTGCGGCGACGAGTAACCTCATGGGCAAATCAAGGGATTTTGCCAGAGAATCCAGAACCTGAATGCTAAAATTCTCTTTTCCGGTCTCAATACCGGAAAGGTACTGGTAGCTTATTCCAGCCTTGGCGGCAAGACTTTCCTGGGAGAGGTTTTTCTGCTCCCGGAGTGTGCGCACACATGCGCCAATTATTTTTGGGCTTCGCTCATAGCCGGGTAGTGTACCGGCCATTATATTGACAGTCTTTCAACTATAGTTGAAACTCAGCGTATGGCATACTACGAATTACACAACGCTAATTGCTTTGACTGGTTGCGCGAGCAGCCTTCAGCAAGCATCGAGGGCGTATGCACTGACCCACCTTTTGGGATCGTGGAGTTTTTACCTCATGAAATAGCCAAGCTGCGGAGCGGGCGTGGCGGTGTTTGGCGATTACCGCCCGCTATCGGTGGAAGTCAGCGCGACCCACTGCCGCGTTTTACCACCTTGAATGCTCAGGAACGTGAGCATATTCGGGTTTATTTTCGTGAATTTGGCGGGGCTTTGATTCCGGTTCTTGTGCCAGGCGCTCATGTGTTTATTGCAGGTACGCCCATGCTGCAATACCTGGTGCAATGCGGAATGGCTGAAGCGGGTTTTGAAGTCAGAGGCGCCGTTATGCGCCTTTATCGTGGATTCCGTGGCGGCGACCGGCCAAAATTGGCTGAACAGGAATTTCCGGAAGTCTGTGTCACTCCGCGAGGAGCTTATGAACCGTGGATGCTGTTTCGTAAGCCGATTGCAGAAAAAACAGTGGCGCAGAATTTAAGAAAGTGGAGTACCGGAGCATTGCGACGGCTTAATGCGGATCAACCCCTTCCCGATATGATTCCAAGCGGAAAAACACCGTTCATTGAGGAGTCAGTTGCAAACCACCCGACTATTAAGCCACAGCAATGGTTGAGAATTTTAGTGCGGAGTCTTTTACCGTTGGGCAAAGGGAAAATTCTTGATCCATTTTGTGGCTCAGGTTCAACAATTGCTGCTTGCCAAGCGGTAGAGTACGACGCTATTGGGGTAGAGATTGATGAGGAGTATTTTTCATTGCTGACCATGAATATTCATAAGCTCTCTGCATTGTATCCAAAGTATAAGGGTGAAACTCTTGAATTACCGACTGGGTGCCTGCCTATTAAATCCAAAGAGGCGTGGAATCCGCAGGAGAGTCTATTGTAGTGGTGATGGCCAAGCATGATTCTGAATACCGCGTCGCCCAACGCCAACGCTTATCTGCCTTCCATCCCCAACAGCAATAATCCCTATAATCGCGGTGCTGGCGACTCAGCGACACAATGCGCCCCCATCCGACAATTGCTATGAAAAAACAAGCTTCTGCTGAACCCGTTCCCGATCTGTCCTCCCACACGCCGATGATGCAGCAGTACCTGCGCATCAAGGCCGAGCATCCGCGTCTGCTGTTCTACCGGATGGGCGATTTCTACGAGATGTTCTACGACGATGCCATTCGCGCCGCCGAACTGCTCAATATCACCCTCACCACTCGCGGCCAGTCGGCGGGCGAGCCGATTCCAATGGCGGGGGTCCCCTTTCATGCAGTGGAAAACTATCTGGCCAAGCTGGTGAAACTCGGTCTGTCAGTGGCGATCTGCGAACAAACAGGCGATCCCGCTGCCAGCAAAGGGCCAATGGAGCGGCAGGTGGCGCGCATCGTCACCCCCGGCACCCTGACCGACGAGGCGCTGCTGGATGAACGCCGCGATAACCTGCTGGTCGCGCTGCATCAGGTCAAAAACAGCTACGGTTTGGCCTTTCTCGATTTAAGCGGCGGCCGCTTCACTGTGACCCAGGTGCAGGGCGAAGCGGCGCTGCTCAACGAACTGGAACGCTTGAACCCGGCAGAATTGCTGATCAGCGAAGACTTCAACCCGCCCGGTGCGTGGCGGCAGCATCCCGGCCTGCGCCGCCAAGCGCCGTGGCATTTCGATCCCGATAGCGCCCGCCGCGCTTTGTGCACACAATTCAACGTCCGCAATCTGGACGGTTTTGGCTGCGCCGATCAGCCGGTGGCGGTCGCCGCCGCCGGTTGCCTGCTGCAATACGTCAAGGACACCCAGCGCAGCGCCCTGCCGCATCTGACCCACATCCGGGTCGAGCGCCACGAAGACAGCGTGATTCTCGACGCCGCCAGCCGCCGCAATCTGGAGCTGGAACACAGCCTGAGCGGGCGGCATGAACATACCCTGATCGGCGTTCTCGACCGCTGCCTGACCCCAATGGGCGGACGGCTGTTGCGGCGCTGGACGCATCGGCCCTTGCGCGACCGCACTATCCTCAGCCAGCGTCAGGACAGCCTTCGGCAATTGCTGGACAACGGCGGCTATGAATACCTGCGCGGGCTGTTGCGTGGCACTGGCGACGTGGAACGGATTCTGGCGCGGGTAGCGCTGAAATCGGCTCGCCCGCGTGATTTAATCGCCCTGGCCGACGCGCTGGCGCGGCTGCCTGGCGTACAACAGTTTCTCGGCCTGCTGACCGCGCCCCTGTTGCAAGACCTCGCTCGCCGCGCCGCCACTCATCCCGATGTTTGCGATCTGCTCAACCGGGCGATTATTACCAATCCGCCGCAGACTTTGCGCGATGGCGGAGTGATCGCCGTAGGCTACGATGTGGAACTGGACGAGTTGCGCAATCTGAGCGAACACGCCGATCACTATCTGGTGGAACTGGAAGCGCGGGAGCGCCAGCGCACCGGCATCGCTAATCTCAAGGTCGGCTTCAACCGGGTGCATGGCTATTACATTGAAATCAGCCGCGCCCAGTCGCAAGCAGCGCCCGCCGAGTATGTGCGCCGCCAGACCCTCAAGGGCGCGGAACGCTACATCATCCCGGAATTGCAGGAATTCGAGCATAAGGCGTTGCGCGCTCAGGAACAGGCGCTGGCGCGGGAAAAATCCTCTATAACGCACTGCTCGACCAGTTGATCGCCCGCTTGCCCGCGCTTCAGGCCAGCGCCGCTGTGCTGGCGGAACTGGATGTATTGAGCAATCTGGCCGAACGCGCCGCCGCGTTGCGCTGGAATCCGCCGGAACTGGTCGCCGAACCCGGCATTGAGATTCAAGCGGGCCGTCATCCGGTGGTGGAACAGGTGTTGGACGAGCCATTTGTGCCCAATGACTTGCGGCTCGAACCGGAACAGCGACGAATGCTGATCGTCACTGGCCCGAATCTGGGCGGCAAAAGCACGTTCATGCGTCAGACCGCGCTGATCGTGCTGTTGGCGCATCTGGGCAGTTTTGTCCCGGCGGAACGGGCGATCATCGGCCCGATAGATCGCATTTTTACCCGCATTGGCGCGTCGGATGATCTGGCGTCCGGCCGCTCAACTTTCATGGTGGAAATGAGCGAAGCCGCCAATATCCTGCACAACGCCACTCCGCATAGTCTGGTGCTGATTGACGAAATCGGACGCGGCACCAGCACCTTTGACGGTCTGGCGCTGGCTTGGGCCTGTGCCGCGCATCTGGCCGGTACGGTACGCGCCTTCACCCTGTTTGCGACGCACTATTTCGAGCTGACCCGGCTGCCGGATGAGCAGCCCGGCATCGCCAATGTGCATTTGGACGCGGTGGAGCATGGCGATTCCATTGTTTTTATGCACCGGGTGCAGGACGGCCCGGCAGATCGCAGTTATGGTTTACAGGTGGCGGCGCTGGCCGGTGTGCCGCCACTGGTGATTCAGCAGGCCCGTCAACGGTTGCGGTTACTGGAACGGCAATGCTGCGCGTGAATTGCCGGGAACGATCTGGAGCGACGACCCCGCACTGGCGCTGTTTGGTGAAACCGTGCATCCAGTGCTTAACGCGCTGGCCGAACTCAATCCCGATCATCTCAACCCGGAACAGGCGTTGATTGAATTGAAACGGCTAAAAAAACTGAGCGGTTCGTGATATGAAGCGGGTTCAGTTTCAGCCCAACGGAATTGAGGAGGCGCAATCTGAAAACGGACAGCGTGTTTTACCGGCTATTCCAGCATTTGCCGGAACTGGTGTTTGAACTGGCGGGATGGCCGGCGCCGGAGATGGCGGGCTATCAATTCCGTTCGGAGGAAATCAAACAGACCGCGTTTCGTCTGGATGGCGTTTTAACCCCGCCAGCGACTGCACCGGATCGGCCCATCGTCTTTGTCGAAGTTCAATACCAGCCCGAAGACCGCTTCTATCGCCGATTTTTCGCAGAGATATTTCTGTATCTTTACCTCCAACCACCCGCGCACCCTTGGCAGGCTGTCGTGATCTATCCAGAGCGCCGCGTAGAACGGGAAGCAGGCCCGCATTACACGGCGCTGCTGGCCAGTCCGCAGGTGCGACGGGTCTATTTGGAAGATTATCGTCAACCTGATCCGTCCAGTTTGGGATTACGGCTGCTGCAATTGCTGATTGGAGAGCCGACGCAGGCGGTGACGCAGGCGCAAGCTTTAGTGCAACCAGCGACGCCCGATCAAAGAGGAACTGCGGCATGGACGGAGTTGGTGAATCTGGTGGAAACCTTGTTGGTGTACCGGCTACCGAAACTGAGTCGAGAGGAGATTCGCGCCATGTTGAATCTGGTGGATGTGGATTTGAAACAAACCCGGTTTTATCAGGAAGTTTTTGCTGAAGGTATCCAGGAAGGCCGTCAGGAAGGCCGACAGGAAGAATGTGCATCCCTGATATTAAGGCAATTGCAGCGGCGCTTTGGCGCGGTGGATACCGATCAAATGGCGCGTATTCGGCAATTGAATCTGGCGCAGGCTGAAACGCTGGCAGAATCGCTGCTGGATTTCCAGACTCCGGCTGATTTGAAAGCATGGCTGGCAAAACTGGAAAGCGGCTTAGCCTGAGAATTGGGCGACAGTCCGAGCCAATAACCTCCCAAACCGAGGATGAATATACGATGCAACCCATTCTAAAGTCAGCCAAATTGGCTCACGTCTGTTATGACATTCGTGGCCCGGTGCTGGCCCATGCTCAACAAATGGAAGAAGAAGGACAACGCATCACCAAGCTCAATATTGGCAATCCGGCGCCCTTTGGCTTTTTGGCCCCGGATGAGCTGGTGCGGGACGTGATCCATAATCTGCGGGACGCTTCCGGCTACTGCGATTCCAAGGGACTGTTTGCGGCGCGGAAGGCGGTGATGCACTACACCCAGCAGAAGCAGATTCGTGGGGTGCAAATCGAGGATATCATTATCGGCAACGGGGTCTCCGAGCTGATCATGATGGCGCTGCAAGCCCTCTTGAACAACGGCGACGAGGTGCTGATTCCGGCCCCGGACTATCCACTATGGACTGCGGCGGTGAGTCTGTCGGGTGGAGTGCCACGCCATTACCGCTGCGACGAGTCGTCCGCATGGTGGCCCGATCTGGATGATCTGCGCGGCAAGATCACTCCAAACACTCGCGCAATCGTGGTGATCAACCCGAATAACCCGACTGGAGCGCTGTATCCCACCGATCTGCTGCGGGCCATTGTAGAGATCGCCCGTCAGCACCAGCTCATCATTTACGCCGATGAAATCTATGACCGGGTGCTTTACGACGGCGTCAGCCACACATCAATAGCCTCCCTGACCGATGAGATTCTGTGTCTGACCTTTAACGGGCTGTCGAAAAACTACCGGGCTTGTGGTTATCGCGCTGGCTGGGTGGTGGTGTCGGGCCAGAAGATGCACGCCCAGGACTACCTGGAGGGGCTGAATATCCTGGCTTCAATGCGGCTGTGCGCCAACGTCCCGGCGCAATACGCGATCCAGACCGCGCTTGGCGGTTATCAGAGTATTAACGATCTGGTGCTGCCTACTGGCCGTTTGGGCAAACAACGCGATCTGGCCTTCGATCTGATCACGGCGATCCCCGGCGTCAGTTGCGTTAAACCGCAAGCGGCCCTTTACCTTTTTCCGCGACTCGACCCCAAATACTATCCTATCGCCGACGATCAGCAGTTTGTGCTCGATCTGCTGCTGGAGGAGAAGGTTTTGCTGGTGCAGGGCACCGGTTTCAACTGGCCTGATCCCGATCACTTGCGAATCGTCTTTTTGCCCCATGAAGACGATCTGACCGACGCCATTGGTCGTCTTGCCCGCTTCCTGGATCGCTACCATACCCGTCACTGCGGGTGAGGGAGCGCCACCTTC
>JAAUTD010000327.1 GCA_012031845.1 Synechococcaceae cyanobacterium SM1_2_3 | reverse complement strand
TCCGATAGGCTGTCATGGTGGATCCACCTTGGTCGTTGAAGGGACCGTGGAGAATCCAACTGACCGCCGGAACGGTCAAACCCCTGGGAGTCCCCCGGCTTAGCCGGGGGTTTATCTATTTAATTAACTGCCCGGTTTCCAAATTCACCCGAAATTCACCGCCAGCTTTTATCAGAACTGATGCGCGGTGTAGGTGAATTGGAATCACTGCTTTCATTAGAAGCGTGTGCTGATTATCTAGCTCGTTGGGATGCTTTTCGGCCAGAGTACGGTAATCGCGCCCCGTGGCTGGCTTTACCCGCGCTGGGGCTTTTAGTGGATGAAGAGCTGTTCAGCGCCGATCATCTCAGCAAACGGCTCGCGCTGAATCTGGCTACCGTGCGGCAGGTGCGAACCTTGCGGGCATCGGCCCTGAGCAAACTGGCTAAACAACGCTACCAGAATGCGGCGCGACAAGCCGAAGTGACCGAGGCCATTGCCGCTTTGGAAACGTATTTGGGCGCAATCCAATCCGGCGTTGAAGGCGCTCTCAGCTTGAACAAGGCGCTGGTGGTAGCGCGTCCGCCTAAAGATTTACCCGCAGACGACAACAATCCCCCACCACCTGATCCCGCTCCAACCCATCCCCCAACCTTGGCTGGCGAATCTTCCAACGCGCTGCTGGATGGGCGCGAGGAGGATTTGGCTGCGATTGCCAACGCCATTGATGAGGCTTGGGAAGAATTTGACGCTGCGCCCAGTGAAGAACTTGAAATTCCGGTAACGATCCCTTCCAAGCAGCTTGAGATTACGCAAACCATCGCTATCAACCGCAAGATGCTGGATTGGGTGCAGGCGTTTTGCAATGCCGAACACTGGGGCGGTTTTCTCGAATCCACCGAAATGCAGATTCGCCGTCGCCTTGAACGGGGCGGCGGATCGGTCGCCGACCTTTGTATTGCCAGATCGGGTGATCACGATTGAAGGCGAGGCGTTGTCGCTGGAGAAGTTGCTGGACGGTTGGGATCGCTTTATGCCGGAACTGAGCGGACGCCAAACCCAATTAGCCGCAACCTGGAAAGAATTTCAAGCAGTCCGAACCGAATTGCTGCCGCATTTGGGCAAGCTGATTTATCACGCCCGATCATGGCTGGATGGGCGGCCTGAAATCCTGAGCCGGATTCGCCGCTATCTGGAACTGGCTGCCGATCTGTACCGTGAAACTCAGGAACATTTTCAAGTGATGGCCTCGTACAGCGCGGATTGGGCGCGGGCGGCATTGGAGGCATTGCTGGCGCTGGACATCGTGCAAGTGCGGGTTCGTCTACCCAACGGCAAACTCGCCGCCAAGGCGGTGCTATTGCCGACTCATCCGCTTCATCTCTGGCGCAACGAGCGGCTTTCAACGTTGTTGCGCGGTCTGACCAAAAGCACAACGCTGACGAACCAAGACCGTGGTGCGGTGTGCAAGGAACTGGAACGCCCAGAGCAATTTCTGTCGGTGGTGCGGCTGGGCAGTGTGCCAGCAGGACAGGGTTTGAATCAGTTGCTCCCGATCACCAGCCAGATCGCAGGGCTGCCGGTGTTCGAGAATCTCAGCAACGCCTGTTCGGGCGCCGACGGCGCTCACGCTCTGCGCAAGGCGCTGGATCAGTACCTCACCCTGCACCCGAACCATCCTTATCCCTTACGGATCGCGCTGGTCAATCCGCCGCAACCGGAACACCTGATGATGGAACTGGTGCGGCTGCTCAACGATGCGCACTATCGGAGCGGGCAAAAGCTGTCGGCGATTCATGCGGCGATTTACGCCACCGGTCAACACGCGGATCGGCTGCGGGCGGCGCTGAGTTTTAGCGATACCAGCAAGGAGGACGCAGTGCAGGAGAAAATTGCTGCCGACCGCCTGCATCTGCATCTTGACCAAAGTTGCCTGAACGGTGAACCCGATCTGGACGACATCGTAGCCCGCATCCAGGCGCGGCCCTGCCATGTTGCCGCGATTTTCGATGAATCCACGATCCGCCTGCGTCAGCGCAACCCCGGGCGCAACCTGCCGATGAGTCCGTTTTGTCTTCGCTATGACGTGCAACTGGATCGGCTGTCCGGGCGGATTGAACTGCGCCCACAACCCGGCGAATCGCCGTTCAGCGAATTTCTGCTATTGATGAGCGAGCTGGAAGGCAACCAGCGCGCCATGACCCCGCAAGCCTACGCCGACGCTGAGATGCTGGCGGAAACCGCTGACGCCATTCTGCAAGGCGAACGCCCTGCTGCCCGCTGGCTATTTCTGGCTGACCGGGCGCTGCCCTCGGAAGCCGGGATGAAATCGGTACGGATTTGGGAACTGCGGGAGGGAATGCGCGATACCTTCCTGGCGACGAAGGATTTTCGCTCGCTGGCCCGACTGATCCGACCAGCCTTCGCCCGCTGCAACCTGACCGTCACTCCAGACCACATGAGCCGCCTGCTACATCAAGGGGCGCGTCTGCTGGGCAGCGGCGTGCTGGACATGACCCACGACGGCCAGCCCGATCAGAAAAAAATCGTCGGTTTCGCTGGGCTGCTGTTCGCCGCCCGCGATGTGCAACGCCGTTATCCGGGGGCGCTGTTGTTGTCGGTCGATCATCCTCTGGCGCGGTTATGGCTACGCACCGGAACCCAAATGCTGGAAGATCGCTGTGATTTGCTGATGCTGTGGAAAGATGCGGCAACGGCAGTCTTCCATGTGATCGCCATCGAAGTGAAGGCGTCGGAAAGCGATCAGATCGACGCAACCCGCCTGAGCCACGCGGTAGAACAGATTCAAAACACACTGGCGGCGGTTGACGATGGCCTGGCCGCCGCTGCGCTTTCGCCCAATTCGCCACTCTCGATCCCGCGTTGCGAGATGTTGAAGCAAACCCTGGCTCGCGCCGCGCAAGCCCGCTCCGGCGATGGATCGCAGGATCGCGCCAACCGGCTGCGCTGGGGTGGCTGGCTGGTGGAACTGTTCACCGGGGACGCCGAAACCAGGCTGCCCGTTCACACCAGCGGCCTGATGGTCGGCGTGGCGCTGCGTCGGGAAGCGCCGGGAACCCTGGAACCGTTGAAGCCCGCGATCCAATGGCCGGTTATGCAGCGCATTCTCGGTCTGCCGGAAATTGAGGAACTGCTGCACTGGGAGCCGACCGCACCTGACGAGGCTGAAATCCCGTCACCTGCCTTGAAACCCGCCCCGATCACATCGAAACCGATCGCGCCGCCGGTGATCGCAACCGCCCCGCCGCCTGCCCTTAATCCTGATGCCGCCCGCCCGTCTGTCGTGGCTAAACCCGCGCCACCCCATGCCCCGCCTGCCGCTGATTTAAGCTGGCCGCCGCCAGTGAACGCCTTGGGCCTGATCGGCCAGTATCAGGCGGTCGATCAGTTGGTCAAGCAGGCCCAGATGTGCAAAGCGTTGGGGAGGCGTTTCCCCGATACCCTGCTGGTCGGTCCCGCTGGCGTGGGCAAAAGCACCCTGGTTTGGAAAATCAGCGCCTTGTTGTTGAACCGCGATCCTTTATTTTTCAGCGGTTCCGACTTGCGCCGCCCCAGTGATTTGCTGGAACGGTTGGTTCAGGAAGGCTTGACGCCCAAGCCACTGGCAACCGGAACAGCGCCCATCGAACCGTGCCTGATCTTCATTGACGAAGTTCACGGCATTTCACCGCCGGTGGCTAATGCCCTGTTAAGTGCTTTGGACGACCGGCGAGTTACTTCGATAGAAGGCGGTCTTTACGATTTCAACCGTGCGGTATTTCTGCTGGCGACCACCGATCCCGGCAAGCTGTCAGAAGCGTTTCAAAGCCGCCCCAGCAAAACCGCACTCCGCCCCTATACCCTGCATGAAATGGCCGGGATCGTCTGGCTGCACGGCAAGGAATGTCTGGACGGCGCGGAATTATCGCGGGAAGCCTGCTACGAAATCGCCGCCCGCGCCCGGTGCAATCCACGCCGCAGCGTCCGCGCATTGAGCGAGACCTTGAGTCCGCATTTCTTCGATTGCGCCATGCAGCAATCAGTCGGCACCCCGTCTTTACGTCAGGTCGCCGCGCTGATGACGGCTGAAAATATCGCCGCGTTTTATGAAGCGCAGGGCATTGACTACAACGGGCTGGATGATGTGGCGCGGCGTTTTCTGCATTATCTGAAACAGCAGACCACGGCCTCGGAAGCGACGTTGCGCCAGGCGCTCGCACTGCCGAATCAACAGGATTTCGTGGAGACTGCGGAATATCTGACCCGGCTGAGGCTGATCGAAACATCGTCAGCAGGGCGCGGTTTGACGCGGGAAGGTCAGCGCTATCTGAACGCTGATCCGCCCCCCGATTTGCGTCATCGGATTTCGCGGGCGATGAACTCGTTTTAAGGCCACGCATGGTGGCCATCAAACAGTCTGGCGAAATCTGC
>JAAUTD010000326.1 GCA_012031845.1 Synechococcaceae cyanobacterium SM1_2_3 | reverse complement strand
CCATCGGGCAACACCTGCCCAATCAGGGCGCCATGCGGTTTGTCGAGGCCGAAGGATTGCGCCAGTTCCGGGGTCACTTCCTGAATCAGCACGCCCAGCCAACCTCGCGCCACTTTGCCGCCATTCTTGATCTGATCCGCCACATCCATCGCCACATCAATCGGAATGGCGAAGGAGATGCCCTGATAGCCGCCGGAACGGCTGTAAATCTGTGAGTTGACGCCAATAACTTCGCCGTCGAGATTGAACAGCGGCCCGCCGGAATTGCCGGGATTCACCGCCGCGTCAGTCTGAATGAACGGCACATAGGTATCGTTGGGGAGGCTGCGGGCCAGGGCGCTGATGATGCCCTGGGTGGCGCTGCGCTGGAAGCCAAATGGCGATCCGATAGCCAGCACCCATTGACCAACCTTGACTTTTTTGATGTCGCCAATTTTGACTACGGGCAGTTTGGCTTCAGTCTTGACCTTGAGCAGGGCGATGTCGCTGCGGCGATCCTTGCCGATGACCTGGGCGGGCAGTTCAGTGCGGTCGTTCAGACCGACGATAATACTGTCCACATCCTCCACGACATGGGCGTTGGTGACAATATAGCCATCGCCTGAAATGATGAAACCGGAGCCGACTGAAGAACGCGGTTGGGCCTGAATATCGGGCATTTGCTCAAAAAAGCGTTTGAAATAGTCATGAAATGGACTGTTTTCAGGAATCTGCGGCAGGCCGCGCCGTATTTGATTCCGCTCCTTCACGTCGGCCTTGGTTTGAATGCTCACCACCGCCGGGCTGTACTGCTCAACCAAGGTGGCGAAATCGGGGTATTCCGCTGCCCAAACAGTCGCGCTCCACACCAGGCCGAGGACCGCGGACAGCCAGAACGGCAGTTTGAATCGTTGCATAAAAACTCTCCTGATCAATGAATTACGGAGTCAATTATTCAGTGCGGGATGGCTGGAAAACCATGCAGCGCGTCGGGATTGACCGTCGCTGGCAGGCTTGGTTCGGGAAGGGAATTGATTCGCCCGCCAATTCTCATTGCAAAAAAAGCGGTGCTTCAGGGTTTGGTTAATACAGTCAGGACTTTCGCTTCAGGTTCAAAACGTTCGGGGTCGAGCTGTCGAACCCGTTTTTACCGATAAATGCCCTTTGGTAGGCGTCAGGGCGAACGGATGGAGGGAAAGTCATTGACCCTATGTGGCAACTTCTTTTGCAGGATATCTTCGACAGGCTCAGGGCGAACGGATGGAGAGAAAGTCCTGACAGTATCAGGCGAGCCCGGCGTCACCGGCAGCGAAAAGTAGAAGGTAGCGCCTTGATTGATATTTCCCTCAGCCCAAACCCGTCCGTAATGGCGGTGAATGATCCGCTGGACAATCGCCAGGCCAATGCCGGTGCCGACGAACTCTTCGGTTTTGTGCAGGCGCTGAAAAACGCCAAACAGCTTGTGAGTATAAGCAGGATTGAAACCCACGCCGTTATCCTTGACGAAATAGATCGCCATGTCTGATTCAATGGTGCTGCTAATCTCAATGCACGGCGCTTCTTCAGGCATGGTGTACTTGATAGCGTTAGATAACAGATTGCGCCATACCTGCCGCAGCAGTACCGGATCGCCTGAAGCGGATGGTAAAGTCGCCAGGCGCAATTCAAAATGCTGCTGTGCCTCAGCGGTAGCCAGTTCGCAATAAGCAGCATGAGCCAGCGCAGTCATGTCCACGCAAACATGCTGCATTTCTGTACGGGTCACCTGCGACAGGGTCAATAGATCAGTGATGAGCTGATCCATCTGCTTGGCGTTGGCGCACACCACATTCAACAAGCGGTTGCCTTCCGCATCCAGTTTATCGGCATACTCTTCCAGAATAATCCGTGAGAAACCGTCAATGGCGCGTAATGGCGAACGCAAATCGTGAGAGACCGAATAGGCGAAGGCTTCCAGTTCCTTGTTGGAGGCTTCGAGTTGGGCGGTGCGTTTGATAACCCGCTGTTCAAGTTGAGCATTCAGTTGAAGGATTTCTGCTTCGGCCTGCTTGCGTTCGGTAATGTCCTCAAACACGGTGCTAAAGTGACCACTGCCGGTTTGAAAAGCGCTAATGCTGAAATGACGCTGCAACGGCGCAAAATACTGTTCAAAACGAACCGGCTGGCCGGTAATTGCTACATTGCCATAGATTTGAATAAAAGGCGCTTGCTCAATACCGGGAATAACCTGGGTGACATAACCTCCAACTACGTCGGCGGCCCGCAACCCGGTATGCTTTTCAAATGCCGGATTGACTGCCAGAAACCGATAATCCACCGGATTACCCGATTCATCCAGCACAATCTCATGGATAGCAACGCCATTAATTGCATTCTCAAAAAGATCGCGGAAGCGTGATTCGCTCGCTCGCAAGGTTTGTGCAATCTGCGCCACGGCTTGATAATGTGCTTTATCATTGCTCTGCCAAATCCAGCCTATTCCCGCAGCAATCGTTGTTAGAAAGAATCCCACCAGGCTCAGAATCAGCAGGGATTGAATCCGCCAGGGCGTGAAAATCTCCTCAGTATCCATCTTGGCGATCATGAACCACGGTGAATCGGGAATGGCTGCGCCAACGGCCAACACATTAACTCCGCGATAGTCTTTGCCTTGCATTAGCCCAGATTGACCCAACACCACCATGACTGATGGCACATTCTTTTGGCTGAGAGAAATGCGCAGATTCAGCGCTGTATGATCCTGATGCCGCAGATCGCTGAGGTACAGCACATCGGCGCCATCCTGCCGGACCAGCAACGTTTCGGCGCTGCGGCTAGGCGTCGGCCAGGACTGAATCAGGGGATAGAGAAACTGCCGAGGGTCTATCTGGAGGATGATGGCGCCTAGCGGTTTTGAGATTTCACCGTTTGATGCGAACAAGGGCGCAATAACCGCCAGATGGGATGTTTGGTTATCGGCGCTGAAGTGAATGTCGGAAACCGTGGGTCGCCGTGAGCGCAACGCCAGATCCAAAGACGGTTTAGCGTCGGCATGAAGTGGGCCAAGATAATCAGCCAGACTCAATTGCACCTGTCCCAGAGCATCCACTATCAGCACATCGGAATAATGGTGGTGTGTTTGTAGCGAAAGCAACTGCGTCCGCAATTTTTTGGCCGATGTGGGATCAGGCGCAACCAGCCAATCGGTCACTCGTTGGGTAAAATTATGATCATCAATAATCACGGAAATATCTGCGACCTGTTCCGTGCGCCACGCCGAGATTTGGTCAACTTTTAAACGCAGAACGGCCTGGAGTTCGGCCTCGGCGCTGCGCCACAGGCGTTGTTCCTGACTGCGGTAAAACCAGCCGCCGCCCACCAGCGCCGAGATCACTGCCAGCGCCAGGGCGGCTAATAGCCAAGGGGGAAATCTGTTTTGCCGCACCATTCACTCCGAATATCAAATCAGGTCTGGACGAGGGTTATTTGTCCGCAGATTCCGCCAATGAACGCCAATTAAAAAGCTTCTCAAGGAAAAAATCGGCGTCCATCGGCGCCCATCGGCGGATTCAACCCGTATTGATCCTGCAACCAGGAACAGGAAGGCGAGATAGTAAAATAAGCGTTTCTTGTGGCATAAGGAGCTATTCGTCACCATAATCCCGGCGCGTCAGTTCACGCGATCCATTTCTCCACGCAGCCCTACCCAGTCCTCTCATCATGCAGTCCGAATTCGTTACCACTCTATTCGCATGGGTCTCCGCCCATCCCGGCTGGATGAGCGCGGTGATTTTCACCACATCCATGTTCGAGTCGCTCACTATCGTCGGCGTCATTGTTCCCGGCGCCTTGATCATGTTCACCCTGGGCGCGCTCATCGGCCTGGGGCATCTGGAATTCTGGACGGTGTTCTGGTGGTCGGCGTTCGGCGCGATTGTGGGCGACGCCATCAGCTTCTGGATCGGGCGGGTGTTCCACCAGCGCATCCGCCGGGTTTGGCCGTTCACCAAACATCCCGAAATCATCATCCGCAGTGAAGACTTTTTCCGCAAGCATGGCGGAAAAGGCGTGGTGTTTGGCCGTTTCTTTGGCCCGGTGCGCGGCACCATTCCGACCGTGGCCGGGATGATGGACATGACTTGGCGCAATTTCATGATCGCCAACGTCATTTCGGCGATTTTATGGGCGCCTGCGCATCTGTTGCCGGGCATGGCCCTGGGCGCTTCGCTGGAAATCGCTTCACGAGTGGCGGGGCGGCTGGTGGAAGATGGGCTATTCTGGGATCACTTAGAATGGCAAGCCCCGCCAAATATCCCGCAGGATGACAACTCTGGCAGGTATGTTTAGTTGAGATGTTAAGAATGAAAAGCTTCTTCCGAAATTTCCTCCAGACATTGAGATCAACTTCGAATTTCCGATAGTGTCTGAAAGCTTGTTCATCATATTCACAATTCCTCGAACTTTGTAACTTCCCTGACATAGGTAAATATGGGTAATA
>JAAUTD010000325.1 GCA_012031845.1 Synechococcaceae cyanobacterium SM1_2_3 | reverse complement strand
GCCGGGACTCGGGCCGGGATTCAGGCCGGGATTCAGGCCGGGATTCAGGCCGGGATTCAGGCCGGGATTCAGGTCGAAATGCAGGCCGGGATTCAGGTGAACGGGAACCCGCCGGACGCTCTGTCGGTTTACGACGATCATCCGAAGATTCGGGGCGACGACGCATATTAGGATCAGATGGACGCCGCGTCGGGGTTTCCGGGCGTCGGCGGGGAGTCTCAACCTCAGCAGATCGGCGCGATCCCTCTTCATGCGGTGAATGCGGGATTGTTTCCGGCTGACGGTGAGGGACTTCCGGCTCGATCTGGGCGCGGACGGCATCTTCAATTTGAGGATGGGTTTCTGCTGTTGAAGATGGCGGCGTCCTTGCTTCTGCTGAAACCTGACGGGTTTCTCCAGTCATTTCAGGCAGACGGTCTGGTTCAGCTACATCAATCACGACTGGCGTCGGGGGGGGAACCGGAACTTCAACCTTGGTTTCAGGTTCGCGACGCCGGGCGGCTTCGTCATCGGTCAGACTGCGCTTGACATAAGTGCGCTTCTTGCGCACTTCCACGCTGACCGTTTTAACCTGTCCGGCGGTACTGCCTGTCATCTTGATTTCACTATGAGTTTTACGCTTGAGCGTAATTTTTCTGGGTTCGGCCGCACCTTGCCCTGGTCGGTCGCCATGACTTTTGCGCAGATGCGCCAGCAAATCCAGCTTTTGTTTTTCCGTAATCGCCGTGTCCGCCCCAGCGACCGTAATGCCTGCCTCGGCAAACTGCTCCAGCAGACGATCGGTGGGTATGCCCACCACTGTGGCAAACTGTTTGACCGTTACGTCCGTCATCGTTTATTTCAATCCTTGCTCTCTTGGAGAAGCCGCTGAGCCGGGCAAGTCAGTCTTACCGCTCGCTCTTCGAAAACCAAGGCGCTCGCGCCGTCATAATCAGCTTTGCGGCTCGTTCGTCACTCAATCCAGCGATCTCATTGAGATCGTCCACCGATAATTCGGCCAAGTCATCCATCGTTGCAATACCGCTGCCCGCCAGGATAAACGCCAATTCCTCGTCCATGCCGTCCATGTGCAGCAGATCATCAGCGGGCCGGGCATTGCCAAGCCGCTCTTCGGCGGCAATCGCACGGGTTAGCAACACATCACGCGCTCGCCCCCGCAGTTCTTCAATAATTTCTTCGTCAAATTCAGCAATTTCCATCATTTCATGGGTCGGCACATAGGCCACTTCCTCCAAGCTGGCAAATCCCTCACGCGCCAGAATAGAAGCAATATCCTCATCAACGTCCAATTGGTCCATGAACATTCTGAGCAAGGTCGCATCTTCCTGCCCCCGCCGAGCTTGCGCTTGATCGCGGGTCATGACGTTCAGAGTCCAGTCGGTTAACCGGCTGGCTAACTGAACATTTTGACCGTTCTTACCGATAGCCTGGGCCAGTTGCTTCTCGTCGGCAACGATGATATCCATGCTATGAGTATCTTCATCTACGATCACCGACTCGACTTCGGCCGGCGACATGGCGTTCATGACGAAGCGAACCGGGTCGTCATCCCACTGCACGATGTCTACCCGCTCGTTAGACAGTTCATTAGTAACGCTCTGGACTCGCGCCCCGCGCATTCCTACGCAGGCGCCAATCGGGTCAATCCGGGTATCCTTGCTTTTGACCGCGATTTTCGCCCGTGAACCGGGATCGCGAGCCGTACCTTTGATCTCGATGATCCCTTGGTTAATTTCGGGCACTTCCAATGTGAACAAGGCAACCAGAAATTCTGGCGCCGACCGGCTGATGAAAAGCTGAGGACCACGGCTTTCGGCGCGCACATCCTTGAGATAACCGCGCACCCGTTCGCCGATCCGGAATGATTCCCGAGGTATCATCTCTTCACGCGACAGCTTGGCCTCAACACTATTGCCGACATCCACGATCACGTCGCCACGTTCCAGGCGCTTGACCGCGCCACTGATCAGATCCCCTTTGCGATGGAGATAGGCATCCACAATCTGGGCGCGTTCCGCATCCCGCACTTTCTGGACAATGACCTGCTTAGCGGTTTGAGCAGCAATCCGGCCACCAAAATCAGCGTTTTCCAGTAAGGTTTCGACAAACTCGCCATCCTGAGCATCGGCGCGGATCCGCCACGCATCGCTCAATGCCATTTGTCGCTCCGGGTTTTCGATCCGTGCCGCATCAGCCACGACTAACCAACGCCGGAAGGTTTCATAATTGCCGGTACGGCGATTGATCGTCACCCGCACATCTGATTCGCCTGGATAACGCTTCTTGGCTGCCGACGCCAATGCGACTTCCAAAGCGCCGAAGATGATTTCCTTGTTGACGCCCTTCTCATTGGAGACAGCATCCACGACCAGAAGAATTTCTTTATTGCCTTCCTTGTTGACTTCTTTATTACTTTCTTTGCTATCTTTACCGCGCATGGCGTTCTGCCTCCTAGCTGGACCTGCACGCTGTCCCGTATTTCAGAGTTCAGGGATCAACCGGGCCTTCTCAATACGCTCCAGCGGTACCCGCCACTCCCGTCCCTCGTTGTCAATGATTACCACATCGTTATCGCGCATACCCAGTAATTGTCCGATTAGCTTTCGTCGCCCGTCCACCAGATCGGTTAATTGCAGCCGAACCTCTGAACCGGCAAAACGGATAAAATGCTGGGCCTCGAACAATGGACGCTCCAAGCCAGGCGAGGAAATTTCCAGGCTGTACCGTCCAGCAACAGGATCTTCGACCTCTAACACACCGCCTAACTGATGACTGACCCGTTGACAATCATCAATACTAATACCCTGTTCGCTATCAATATAAACCCGCAACAGGGCATTAGTACGGTGGGGATGAAACTCTATCCCCACCAGCTCATAGTTCATGGCTTTGACCACAGCGGCTATCATTGGCTTGAGCGTTCGCAGATCTTGGCGCATTTTGATCACCACAAAAATAAAAAATGGGCCTTCGGCCCACTTGTTCACCCATACCTACTTGTGTGCCATAGAACCGATTTAGCGTCAGGTCGAGTATCGCTCGCAACGGACTTCTATGCCGTGAACAATCACACAAAAAAAGCCCTTAACGGGCTTACCTAAAATTTTGGTAGCGGGGGCAGGATTTGAACCTACGACCTTCGGGTTATGAGCCCGACGAGCTACCGGACTGCTCCACCCCGCATCAGGGATAAGAAATATAGCATCAAAGCAGGCTTACTGCAAGCAACCATAATCGCAATACTGAAAGTCTTCTACCCGGCTAAAGCCCCTCTGGCGCATCACGCCGAACACCGGTTCGGACATAGCCGATGGCTCCTACAAAGAACATGATGCTGAAGCTCATGCCCAGCCACGCCAGCCACGCCAGTCTCATCGATCCTGCTGCATGGACTGCTCCAATCATGAAATAGAACAGCGCGATAAAAGTAGACCAAGCATGCGTATATAACCGTCCATAAAGCAGACCTCGCAAGGGAAATAATAAGGGCCCCACCAGCAGGATAAGCGCCAAGGACACTGGTATCCCAACAGGGGTTTCCAGCCAGGCAAACCAGAGCAGTAATAATCCAAATAAACTGAAATAACCGATTAAAGTCACGATCCGCCAGATGAAATTCATGCTGACCCCAGCCGCAGCGCAACTTCCGCCAGTCGCCGACCTAGTGCTTGACAAAGGTGCTTCTCCTGAGTGTCAAGAGTTGTACGGGATTCCTGCCCAGACCAGTGACTCGGGCCATAGGGCGTACCGCCGCTGCGAGTCTCGCTCAATGCCGCCTCCGTGAACGGCAACCCCACCAGCACCATGCCGTGGTGCAGCAGAGGAACCATCATGGTTAGCAAGGTAGATTCATGACCGCCATGCAAGGTTGATGCCGAGGTAAATACGGCAGCAGGCTTACCGGATAAGGCCCCAGCCAACCAGAGTCCGCCGGTGGAATCCAAAAAGTATTTTAGCGGCGCCGCCATATTACCGAAGCGGGTTGGGCTGCCTATAGCCAGACCCGCGCATTCCCGCAAATCATCCAGGCTGGCGTAAGGCGGTCCGGCTGCCGGAATATTGTCCGCAACCGTTTCACAAACCGTTGAAACTGGCGGTACGGTGCGTAGCCTTGCCGTTATGCCCTTGACTTCTTCTATTCCGCGAGCAACTTGCCGGGCCATCTCAGCAGTGCCGCCCGTGCGGCTGTAGTATAGAACCAGAATTTCCGCCACGTTATTCCCCACATATTCATTAAAATTTGGAAAATCCATTATTAATGTAAAGCTATTTTCAGCGCATCATTTTAGGCTGGATTCCTGCCGCAAGATGCTGGTCGGTGCTATATAATTATTTAGGTTACGCGATGTGCAACTTTACCGGCTAGATCTTGAGGCGGCATGGGTATCGTCGTAGGTTATTGATAGAATGGTAAAAATAACCTAGAGGACGTTAGCCATGTCGCTAGAAGAATTGATTATCACGGT
>JAAUTD010000324.1 GCA_012031845.1 Synechococcaceae cyanobacterium SM1_2_3 | reverse complement strand
GGTTCAAAAACCGTTCGGGGTGAGCCTGTCGAACCCCATTTTTCATCGATGAATGCCCTTCGACAAGCTCAGGGCGAACGGATGGAGCGAAAGTCCTAATAGATAGAAAATCTGTAGCGGCATTCATCCGCGCCCTTGAACCAGGTACCGCCATGAACCTTTTGATTAACAGCGCATTACTGACCGACTTATATCAGCTCACCATGCTCCAGACTTATCACGCCGAACGCATGGGCGAAACGGCGGTATTTGAGCTGTTTACCCGCAGCTTGCCGTCGGAGCGGAATTTTCTGATCGCCGCTGGCCTGGAGCAGGCGCTGGATTATCTGGAAAAGCTGCACTTTACTGCCGAAGAACTGGACTGGCTGGCCGATTGCGGGCGCTTTGGCCCCGATTTCATCGCCGCGCTGGCGTCGTTCCGGTTTACTGGCACGGTCCATGCGCTACCGGAAGGCTCGGTCTTTTTCGCTAATGAACCGGTGTTGCGGATCACCGCGCCGTTGTCACAGGCGCAACTGGTGGAAAGTCGGCTGATCAATCTGATCCATTTTCAGACCGTGATCGCCTCCAAAGCCGCTCGCTGCGTACTGGCGGCGCCCGACAAGCTGCTGGTGGATTTCGGGATGCGACGCGCTCACGGCGCCGAAGCGGCGTTACTGGCGGCGCGGGCGGCCTATCTGACCGGTTTTTCTGGCACGGCGACCGTATTGGCCGGGATGAAATTCGGCATTCCGCTGTTTGGGACGATGGCGCACTCGCTGATTCAAGCCTATGCGCATGAGGAGGACGCTTTTGAGAGCTTCGCGATAGCCCAGCCAGGCAATGTGGTGTTGCTGATCGACACTTACGACACTGAAGCAGCCGCGCATAAACTGGTCAAGCTGGCTCCGCGCCTGCGCCAATATGGCATTGCGATCAAAGGCGTGCGCATTGACAGCGGCGACCTGGCCGCACACGCTCACGCGGTTCGCCGTATTCTGGATGCGGGCGGTTTGACGGACGTCACCCTTTTTGGCAGCAGTGATCTGGATGAACACCGCCTGCGTGAACTGCTGGCGGCCGACGCCCCGTTTGACGGTTTTGGCGTCGGCACCCGGCTCGATGCGTCCACCGATGCGCCAACGCTGGATTTGGTTTACAAGCTGCAAGAATACGCGGGTCAACCCAAGCGCAAGCGGTCCGAGGGCAAGGCGACCTGGCCGGGCCGGAAGCAGATTTATCGGCAAACCGATGCTGATGGCCTGATGACTGGCGACTGCGTGGGGCTGGAAGACCAGCCGCACCCCGGCCAGCCGTTGCTGATCAAGGCGATGGAACACGGTCGGCGTCTGCAAGCGCCTGAATCCCTGGCGGTCATTCGCCAGCGGACTCAAACTCAATTGGCGGCGCTGCCTCCCGCATTGCGCGTTAATCAGCCTGCTCCGCCCTATGCAGTAGACATTGCGCCCGAACTGCGGGAACTCGCGGCGCGGCTGGATCAGGGAACCCACTGATTCCATTGGCTGAACCGATATGCAGGGGCTGGCAGGGATTGCCCCTGCCGACGATTAAATTAAACAATAAAACCATAATGTTGAATCGCAGATTAGCCATCGATCCGGGCCAGCCGGGCGAACCGCGATTTGATCAGTAAATAGCGCTTTGACCGGGCTTCAGGGCAACCCGATGGAGCGAACAGTCTGATTGCAGGACTGGCGATGCAAATAATTTTCCAGCATTGCCTGATGCGTTCTTTCAGCCGATGAATCCTGCTAATCTTCGTGGAAAGGGAGGAGAATTTATGCCAGTTCGACATGTTCTTGTGGTTGATGATTCGAAGTCCGCCCGACTGATGTTACGCAAGATGTTGCAGGGATTTGGCTTGACCGTTGATATCGCGGAAACCGCTGAAGAAGCGCTGAATTATCTCCACAGCAAGCGTCCTGACGCGATTTTCATGGATCACACCATGCCCGGCATGGACGGCCTGACCGCCGTGCGCCGGATTCACAGCGATCCGGAAACCGCCAACATTCCGGTGGTGATGTACACCTCCAAGGATGAACCCTCCTATCGCGAGGAAGCCCATGCGGCGGGCGCCGTGGATGTGCTGACCAAGCCAGCCCTGCTGGATGTGCTGGGGGCGATGCTGGAACGGATGAGCACATTGGCCGATGCCTCGCCACCCTCTCCAGCGCCAAACCCGGCAATTGCGGCGGTTTCCGCTGAATGGGTGGAGAAGATCGCCCAGGACAAGGCGGAAAAGGTGTTCTACGAGGCCATTGAATCGCAGGTGCTGCCGCTGATTAACGATGTCTTCGCCAAGCTGCGCCGCGAAATTGAACACAGTCAGGAAGGCGTCGCGACCCGGGTGTGCGACGCCAAGCTGGCGCTGTGGCTGCCGCCCCAGCCGGAAGCCGCCGCTGTTCCATCGGCAGAGGCGCTGTTTGCCCAGTTGCAGCCCTTGCTGGAACAACGACTGACCACAGTTCAAAGCAACGGACAAGCGGAGATTGCCCAGCAGGTGGCGACCGTGTGGCGCGATGGTCAAACCGAGATCGCCCAGCAGATCCAGCAGGCGGCGA
This sequence comes from Synechococcaceae cyanobacterium SM1_2_3, assembly GCA_012031845.1. Classification (GTDB taxonomy): domain Bacteria; phylum Pseudomonadota; class Gammaproteobacteria; order Competibacterales; family Competibacteraceae; genus Contendibacter. The sequence goes on along the minus strand of JAAUTD010000324.1, from coordinate 1,908 downwards.
CCGAAATTTGCAAGAGCCAGTTGCATGATTTGTCCGAGCGGCTGGTGCGGCAGCTCAGTGCGCAGTTTGCCGAGGCTGCCCAGAAAATGATGAAGTCGGCCCGTGAAACCGCGCATGAAGCCGCGCAGCGAACGGCAAAGGAAGTGACGCTACAGGCGATTAACGAAGCCGATATGCTCCGCGCTGACGAGTACAGCAGCGCCAACAGCGCCGAAGCGACCCGAATCGCTGCCGAGGCGGTCGAGCAGACCGCTCGCCGGGTCTGGGCTGAAGCGCAGGGCGGCTTGCTGCGGCGCATTCACCTGGCGGCGAGTTTGGCCGCGGCGACCGGCATTGGCGCAGCGTTGCTGACTTATGGATTGCTGCGTTAACAATCGCATAACCCAGCAGCAATCGAAGATTCCAGGACCAATGAAAGATCAAATGAGCGGATTTGAGTCATGACGGAAATCCTATATCTGGGAATCGGGGCGGTAGTGGGCGGTATGGTGATTTTTCTGCTGCCTTACCTGACTTTGCGGCGCACCTACAACCGGGTCAGTAACGAGCTGACCGATGTGCAGGCGAAGAACAATGAATTACAGAGCGCCATGCTCGAACAGCAGTCAACCAACTATCAAACCCGTCAGACGATGCTGGCGCAGCAGAAACGGATCGAGAGCGAACTGAAAGAAGCGTATGAGCGGCACATCGCTCTCGGAAAGCAAATTGATGAGGCGAATGCGCAGATCGAGCAGCAGCAGCAAAAACATCTGGGCGAGATCAAGCAATTACGCGAAACCATCGCCCGCATGGAACAGGAGCAAATTGCCTTGCAAAACCGTTTCGCCCAAGAGGTGGCTCAGTGGGATCGGGAGCGGCAGAGCATGTTGCTGAACGCCAGTCAGTTTGAGCAGCAATACAAGCAGTTGCAGCAGGAAAAAGCCGCGCAGGAAACCCGACGGGATCAGCAGAACGAAGCCTGGGAACAGGAACGGCTGGCGTTGCAGATTCAGGTCAATACGCTGGAGGATAATTTGACCCTCCTGAAAGCCCGCGCCGGTCAAAGCGGCGTGGCGCTGGATGACGTTAAACTGGCCGAACAAATCAAGGCCGAGGCGGCGACCGAGCTAACCCGGCAACGCGCCGCCTGGCAAGCGGAACGGCAGTCGTTGCAGGAGCAGTTGAATCGCTTGCAAGCCGAGCAACGGTCATTGCAGGAGCAGGCGGCGGCGGCGCGACTGGAGAGCGAGTTGCGGCGATCCGCCGGTCCGGCTGGCGCTGCTGACCAGGGCAATGAAAATTGGCGGCAGAGGGTGGAACAGGAACAACAACAACGCCATGCGCTGGAGGAAAAACTGGCAGCGCGGGAACGCCAGTCAGAGCGGGAGCGGGCGGCGCTGGAATCAGAGATTGAGCAGTTGATGGAGCGCCTGCTGCGGATGCACAGCGAACGCAATGACTGAATAACCGACTCTGAGGATGACTCCCGTGCATGTATTGGTGGTTGGCGGCGCCGGTTATATCGGCTCGCACATGGTCAAGCAGCTCTGCCAGCGTGGCTGTAAGGTTACGGTGCTGGACAATCTGAGCGCAGGCTATCGGGACGCGGTGATCGGCGGGCGGCTGGTGCTGGGCGACCTGGGCGATCTGGATGTGCTGGATGATTTGTTCAGGACCGAACGCTTTGATGGCGTCATGCACTTTGCTTCGCACATTCAGGTCGGCGAATCGGTGCGGGAACCCGCCAAGTATTACCGCAACAATAGTCTTCAAGACACAATATCTGCTGGATGCGATGGTGGCGCATCGGGTGCGCTACTTCATTTTTTCATCCACAGCGGCAATTTTTGGCGAACCAGTCTGCATTCCGATGGATGAGGCGCATCCCAAAATCCGATCAACCCCTATGGGCGCAGCAAGTGGATG
>JAAUTD010000323.1 GCA_012031845.1 Synechococcaceae cyanobacterium SM1_2_3 | reverse complement strand
TTCTCGCCAAGATCGCTATCCGGCAGGAGTTCACCGCCATGAAAAAGAAGTTGCCGATTGGTCTGCAAAACCTGCGCGAGATGCGCACCCAGGGCTACGTCTATGTGGACAAGACCGCCCATGTCGCCCGGTTGGCCGATCAAGGCAAATACTATTTCCTGGCCCGGCCGCGGCGGTTTGGGAAAAGCCTGCTGGTGGATACGCTGGCCGAAGCCTTTGCGGGTAGCCGCGAATTGTTTGCAGGCTTGTATCTGGACGATCACTGGGACTGGAGCCGGACGTATCCGGTGCTGCGCTTTGATTTCAGCGCGGGCGTCTTGCGCGACCGGGAAGAACTGGACGCCACGCTGCTGGATCAATTACGGCTTAATCACCAGCGTCATGGCTTAATCTGGCAGGAAGCGCCGGTCCATATCGCGCTGTCGCAGTTGGTGCATAACCTGAGTGCGGCGGGTGCGCCGGTCGTGCTGCTGATTGACGAATACGACAAACCGATTCTGGACAATCTGACCAATCCGGACGTGGCGCGGGTCATGCGTGAAGGGCTGCGCAATTTCTATTCAGTGATCAAGGGTCTCGATGCGCATTTGCGCTTTGTGTTTTTGACCGGGGTGAGCAAATTCACCAAAGTCTCACTGTTTTCAGGATTGAATAATCTGAAAGATGTGACGCTCGATCCGCGCACTGCGACCGTGTGCGGCTACACCCATGAGGAGCTGCTGAGCGCCTTTGCTGACTATCTGGACGGGGTAGATTTAGAAGAGGTGCGGCGCTGGTACAACGGTTATAACTTCCTGGGCGAGCCGGTCTATAACCCCTTTGACATCCTGCTGTATCTGGATCAGCGCGAATTCAAGCCGTACTGGTTCGAGACCGGAACGCCGACCTTTCTGATCGATCAACTGCGCACCCGGCAGATTCACCTGCCCACGCTGGAAGGGTTTTGGCTGGAGGAGGAATTGCTTGGGCGCTTCGACGTGGACGGCATCGAACCGGAAACTCTCATGTTCCAAACCGGCTATTTGACGATTATTGAGCGAATTTGGGAGTTTGATACCTATCGCTACCGGCTGGGCTATCCCAACCGCGAAGTGCGGGTCAGTCTGCCCCGCGCCGTGTTGAACCGCTATGTCCCCGACATCATGGCCAAGGAGCGCACTCGCGACCGCATTGCCCGCGCTCTAAAGCAGGATGATCCGGCGGCTTTGGAACTGGCGTTTCAAGCCTTCTTCGCATCCATTCCGCATGACTGGTATCGCAAGAACAATCTGGCCGGATATGAAGGCTACTGGGCGTCGCTGGTGTATTGCCTGTTTGCCGCGCTGGGGGTGGAAACTCGCGCCGAAGAAGCCAGTAATCAGGGTCAGGTGGATTTGGTCATCGAATATCAGGGGCGGATCTGGCTACTGGAATTCAAGCTGGCGGAGACCGATGGCGGGCAGCGGGCGCTGGATCAGATTAAAACCAAGGGCTATCACTTGCGCTACACCGGGCGGCCTGTGATCTTGATCGGCATGGATTTCAGCCGCGAACAACGCAATCTGGTCGGGTTCGCCTGGGAGCGGTTGTGAGAATGGAGCGCCTCAGGGGGCTATCGGCGCGATTCAGTCGTCGTCGCCGATTCGGTATTCCTTCAGGCGGCGCTTGAGCGTGGACAACGGAATGCCCAACTCGCGGGCGACGGCCGCTTTATTGTTCTGATTGCGCGATAGCGCATCCAGAATCATTTGCCGCTCCATTTCTTTCAGATGGGTGCGGGCATCGGCGGCGTTGACTGGGGCGGCGACGGGATCAGCGGATTTGGGCTGTGTCACCGCCGCAAGCGGCGCGGCGGCCGGAACTGCGACCGACACTGCGCTGGACGTTTTGGACAAGCGCAAATCCTCCGGCTGAATTTCCCGCTCGCCGCACATGATCGCGGCCCGTTCCAGCGCATTGCGCAATTCCCGCACGTTGCCGGGCCAGGAATAATCCTGCATCGCGCTGATCGCCGCCGCCGACAGCCGACAGTTCAGTTGCAGTCGCTGACACAGATGACGGGCGATTAGCGGGATGTCTTCCCGCATCTCCCGCAGCGCGGGTACGCTGATCGGCACGACTGACAGCCGATAGAACAGGTCAGCGCGGAAAGCGCCGGACTTCACCATGGCCTCCAGATCGCGGTGCGTGGCGGTAATAACCCGCACATCCACGCGGGTGGATTTGTCCGAGCCAATCGGCGTTACCTCGCGGGTTTCCAGCACCCGCAGCAGGCGCGGTTGCAAATCCAGCGGCAGTTCGCCGATCTCGTCAATGAACAGGGTGCCGGTATGCGCCTGGCGAAAAGCGCCTTCACGCGAACCGGTGGCTCCGGTAAAAGCGCCCTTGATATGGCCGAATAGATCGTTGCGCACCATTTCCGGATCGGCTACCGACGCATCGAACACCACCAGCGGCCCTGGTCGTCCCGAAAACGTGTGCAAGGTGCGGGCGACCAGTTCCTTGCCCGCGCCCGATTCGCCATGCAAATGCACCGTGGTGGGAGTGGACGCCACCGCCCGGATCAGGCCGTAGAGTTCGCGCATCCGTTCGCTGGAACCGACCAGTTCCCCCAGATGATCCTGACGCGGCACCGCCACCTTGCGTTCTTCGGTGTGCTGGCGGATGGTCAGGTACGAATAACCCAGTCGGCATTCGGCGTCTGGCGGGATGTAGGCTTCGGTAATGCGCACGCCATTGATAAAAGTGCCATTGGTGGAACCGAGATCGCGCAGCAACAGTCCGTTGGGAGTCATCTGAATTTCAGCGTGACGCCGCGAAACCGCCCGGTCGCTCAACACGACATCGTTATCTGGCGCCGCGCCAATCCGCACGGTAGGTAATCCAAAGCTGCTGTCCAGGCCAGCGTCTGGCCCACTCAACACGCGCAGCTCGATAGCTTCAAAATGAACCCGCAGCCGCGACGCGGAAGCCGCGACAATGATTTCAGTGCCATCGCCAGAAGGAAAGGATGAGGTCATTGCTCCACCGAAAGAGTCATGCAAAATGAAGTTGTAACAGGTTTAATTCTATATCAACAGGACTCAATCAGTAGGAATTACGCCCAGGACTTTCGCTCCATCCGTTCGCCCTGAGCCTGTCGAAGGGCATTCATCGGAAAAAATTGGGGTTCGACACGCTCACCCTGAACGATTTTTGAATCCGAAGCGAAAGTCCTGACACCATTGATCGACGGCGTGACAACCTGGTTGAAGTCGGCGTCGAAAATCAAACCCCTGAGTTTTAGCAATTTCAGGCTTCCCTGTGTTTGGATTCTGGAGAGATAGGCTAATGATTAATAGGGCTAAATCCCTGCCTCTATCGTTCGGCCAGAACGGAGCGGCGCTGATCGGCATGGCGCTGCGCGCCCTCCGCCGCGACTGGCAATCCGGCGAATTGCGGGTGCTCGCCGCCGCCTTGCTGATTGCGGTCGCCAGCGTCGCGGCGGTGGGCTTTTCCAATGACCGCATTCAGCAGGCAATGGAACACAAGGCCAGCGAGTTGCTCGGCGCTGATTTGGTGGTGGCCGCGCCGGTTCCGATTCAGCCGTTGCTGGTCAAAGAAGCGCAGGGACGCGGATTGACCACCGCCGCGACGCTTAGCTTTCCCAGTGTGATCGTGGCGGGTGATGTGACGCAACTGGCCGAGGTCAAGGCGGTCAGTCCCGGTTATCCCTTGCGCGGCGCGCTTCAGATCAGCGATCAGCCGTTCGCGCCGCCCCAAGTGACGACCAGTATTCCCGGTCCCGGCCAGGTCTGGCTGGATGAACGTCTGTTGCAGACGTTAAATCTGCAAGTGGGCGACAGCGTGGCGCTGGGCGCTCGCAGTTTCCGCATTGAACAGGTGTTGGCTTATGAACCGGATCGGGCGGGCGATCTGTTCAGCATTGCGCCGCGCCTGATGATGAATCTGGCGGATGTGCCTTCGACCGAGCTGCTGCAAGTGGGCAGCCGGGTCGAAAACCGTCTGCTGCTGACGGGTGATGCAGCGGCGCTGGATGCGTTCAAAACCTGGGCGAAAGCGCGGCTGGCGGCTGGGGAAAAATTGCAGGGGGTGCGCGACGCTCGCGCTGAATTGCGGGTGGCGCTGGATCGGGCGCAACGCTTTTTGAATCTGGCGGCGCTGGTCAGCGTGATTCTGGCCGGGGTCGGGGTCGCCATTGCCGCTCGCCGCTTTGCCGCCCGCCACTGGGACAGCGTGGCGATTCTGCGCTGCGTGGGCGCGACTCAGGGTCTGGTGATGCGGCTGTATCTGCTGGAATTGCTGATGCTGGCGCTACTGGCGGGCGCGAGCGGGCTGGTGGCCGGTTATGTCGCTCAAGCCGGGTTAAGCCATTTGCTGGGTCAACTGGTGAGCAGCGCCGAATTGCCCGCGCCGTCGGCGTGGCCGCTGTTGCCCGCGCTGGCGACCGGTTTCATCACCCTGCTCGGTTTCGGACTGCCGCCGCTGTTGCGACTGCGGGACGTGCC
>JAAUTD010000322.1 GCA_012031845.1 Synechococcaceae cyanobacterium SM1_2_3 | reverse complement strand
CTTTGTTCAGCCGTCCAGCCCGGTTGGGACAGGTTGATGTCCGGTCCGTAACTGAGTGTGGTGACATGCGTCGCATCGTCTGCATAGTCGCGGTCGGTCTCGCGCAGGGTTTGCTCCCAGGGATTGAGGGGCGGATCGAAGTCGTAGCGGGCGCGCAGCGGATTGAAGCCGACAATGGCGAGTCCCAGACCGTGCTGGGCCAGAACCGCGCTGAGTCGTTCTTCAATGTCCAGCAACCACTGGATAGCCCGTTCCACGCGGGGCGCGGGTGGGGTGCGGATTTCCACGCCCTTGACCGCCAAGGCGCGAAACTGCCCGTCTTCATGGAACCGCTCATCGCCTTCCAGATACCAATAGCCACTGCGGATGCCCAAATCGCCGGTGGCCAGGCTGCTATCATCCCGGCCCGGTTTGTCATCCAGCAGATCGCGGATAGTGGCAAACGGCAGGTTGCTGAAATCGCGGATGCGGCCCGGCGCGGGCCAGCCGTATCCACGATCAGGTACTCAAATTCGATGCCGCAGCGCATGGCGGACGGTTCCCGGTTCATAGCCAGGTCAGAAAATCATCAGGTGATTCCGGCGACGGCTCCGCATCCTGATGGGCGGTCGGTTGGCCGTGAGCTTGGCGAATCGGCGTACCGAGATAGAGAAAACCGACGATCTGTTCCGCATTGTTCAATCCCAGTTCCCGATGCAAGCCCCGGTCGTGCATCAGCCAGCCGGAGCGCCAGATTCCGCCATAGCCCAGGGCGCGAGCTGCCAGTTGCATCATCAGCACGGTGCTGGCGGCGCAAAGCTGCTGATCGAAAACCGGCGCCACTAGGTGCGGCTTGGGACTAGCCGCCACCACGATCACCAGCGGCGCCCGGTGCGGCATACGCGGGGTGCGGGCGATGATTTTTTGCGGTTGGGCGGCGGCGATTGCGGCCCGTTCCATCGCTTGACCGAGCCGGTCGAGTCCTTCGCCTTGGGCGGCCAGAAAGCGAAAGGGACGCAGATGACCGAAATCGGGCGCTCGGAGCGCGGCGGCAAAAATCAGCGCCAGTTCATCCGGCGCGGGGCCAGGACTTGTGAGCCGGTGGCAGGAACGTCGTCCAAGCAACAACTCAAGGGCGGGGTTGCCGCTGGGCGGATTCAAAGCGGCCACTGAATATCCTCCTCGATGCGCAGACCCCGGCGCAGGCGATCCCGAATGTCCAGCACCATGCGGTCCATCGTCTCAAGGCGCACCAGATTGCGGCGTTCCCGTTCGCTGGTCGCAATGATTTCCACGATGCCGCCGTTGCGGATGACGAGACGGCGGTCGCCGCGCAAGGCTAGCAGCGGATCGTGGGTGGAAATGAAGACGATCTTTTCGCCCGTGACCAGCAACTCCAGGGCGCGTTGGCGATCTACCCCGGCGTTTTCGATTTCGTCGATCAAGACCACTGGCGCAGCGGACAGCAAGGCGACATCGGCAATCATCAAAGCGCGGGTCTGGCCGCCGGAGAGTTGGGTCACGGAAACGTCCGGGGCAAACTGTTCGCCGGTGAGTTGGTTGGCGCAGGCGATCACGCGCTCCGTCATGGCGTCCGGTTCGGCCACAGCACGGCAGCGGGCGTGCATACCGATGAATTCCCTGACTGACAAATCCACCACGAAATTCATGTTCTGCGACAGTTGGGCCACCCGCTTACGGTCCAGCGCATGACGGTGCTCCTGTTCCGGTGGCCGGTTATTGATCAGAATCTGACGCCGCGTCGGTGTATCGCCTTGAGCCAGGCATTCGATGTCCGCCAGCAGTCGGCTTTTCCCGGAACCGGTCGGGCCGACGACACAGACGATTTCCCCAGCCTTGACTGAAAAACGGGCCGCTTCCGGTTCGCCCGCCTTGTTCCGCCCGCCGATCAGGGTCAGGCTTTTCACCGCAGCGCCCACCGGATTTTCCATGTCAGCCACTTCGTCAAGCAGGCGCTGGATGTGATCCAGCATCTGTTCACGCTCCATACCGGCATCCAGAATCTCATCGTCGGCCAGTTGCGCGAGCCATTCGCCCAAGGCCAGTTGGCTATGGCCCGCGTTCAGTCCCAGCGCGGCGATAAAGTCGCCGACGCAGGGATGTGCGACCAGCAGGGTTTCTACCGGAAGATCGGCAATGGCGTTCATGCCGCTTCCTCCTGGTCGGCAAAGCGCATCTTCTTGACGTTGCCTCGCTGATGAGTCGTGCTGATCACGGTTTCTCCCACACAGTAAGAACAGACCGCCGCTGGCATCGGAAAACGCAGGCGGCTGCCTTCCAGTGCTTCGGTGATGGGAGCCTGGCGGAGATGAGCAACCAGATCCGTAGCGCCCTGACCGGTGATGCCGTTGCAAAACAGGAGGGTGCTCCGGATTCGCCAAGCGGACATGGTAGGCGAAGACCTCGCGCTCCACCTGGGAGACGATATCGCCCTTGGTGATGACCACCAGATCGGCCAGTCGCAGCATCGGGCCGATCTTTTTCGGCGTGTGTACGCCAGCGAGCGCATCCACCACGCACAGCGCATAAACGCCGCTCACATGCGGCGAGCAGCGGTTGCACAGACCGGCGCTTTCGCTGAACAGAATATCGAAACCCTGCCGCTGGCCCCAGGCCAGGCAGTCCTCCACGTTGGAGACGAAATAGTGATCGGGGCACAGTGCGCCCGCCAGTCCCACCGCAACCGGGATGCCTTTCTGCTGGTAGAGATGATCATCGGAGGTGGACAGGGCATCAAACTTGGCGACGCCTACGTTTAAGCCATCCCGCCGCAACAACTCGCAGGCCCGCAGAATGACCGACGTTTTTCCCACCGAAGGGGAACCCGCCACGGTAATCAACTGCATACCGATTCCTCCTGTACTCGATTCCAGGCCGCAAAGAACAATTGTGATGCCATCAGTTCTTCGGCGGCCAGGTCATGGTTGCGGAGGTAGTCCCATCCTGCCCATTTGAGTCGGGCGGCAGCGGGGAAAGCGTCGGCGACGGCGGCATTCACCGGCGGGTAGCAGTTGCGGGCCAGCAGGACACCTAGCTCCATGCCGCAGACGTAGTTCACCAGCGGCGTCAAACGAGGGTGAGCATCCGGCTTGATGAGAAAACCCATCGGCATAGCCAACGCGCCGTCTTTGGGCCAGATGACCTGAGTGCGCCCCCGGCGCGGACAGAGTTCCGCCTGCAACCAGGGCAAAACGGCAATAGTGCCGACATTGCGGTTGTTGGAGCCGGCCTGGGTGGCGGTACGAATGTTGTGCTGAATATTGCGGACATTGGCGGCAAACGCTTCGAGGCCAGCCTGACCGTATTCCTGGTAAAGAGAAAACAGCAAATAACTGTTGTAATCCTGATAGGAGGCTTGGTCATGGGGACGCCAGCCGCCAAAAACGATGTCGTCAGCCCAGACCGGATCCAGCAGGTCGCTCCAGCAGTGGGGCGGGGCGCGACCCTTGAGGCGCTGGTGGTCCACCAGGAAAACGAAAGGAATCACCGCAAAGGTTTGGAAGATGCCCAAGGGATCGAGCAGACCGCCATTGATGCAGACTGGATGAGCGGCGATGGGAGCAGCGGTTCCATCTAGCGGCGTGTAATGCGCCAGCAATCCGGGGATCGAGAATGTCATGGTAGAGCGTGGTCACGAGCATATCGGGCAATTCGGCGCTGGTCTCCGCCATAGCCAGCCCGTCGAACGGGCGATACCACTCGCTGCCGGAAAGAAAACAGCAGTCGAGCCGGACGCCGGTAGCGGCTTGATGAGCGGTCACGGTTCGGTCCAGGCCGGTCTTGAAGGGACGGCGCAGAGGAATCGGCATCCGGCCCAGAAAATCGAGGCGGCCCAGATTCAGGGGTTGAAGCGCCGGTTTCTGGTCTCTGGCAGTGAGGGTTAGCAGGGTTCTCGGAGGCTGCGCAATCATGGATTTCTCCTGGCCGAGGTTGAAAAGGGCGAGTTTGCCGAAAATTCTCCCTCAAAAGTCGGGCCAATTTGTTGGCATCGAGTTCGCCAGCGCAGCATCAGCTTTTATTTTTATTTTAATTAACATGAACTTTTTTATTTTCAATTTGGATTGTGCTTATCGAAATAAATAAAAATATATAACGATTGTCATGTTCCGAATTTTGGCGTGTTCCTGATTGTACTTTTTGTCGCAGCGCCGTTCATAAATGTACAGTTTTGCGGATGAGTCCTGATGAGATGGTCTTCTGCGAACACGACGTTCTTTTCTCTCAGGTTGGGGGTCTATTGATAGGTGATTGACTCTCATCAATATAGTCTGGCTATTAACGAATTGTGGATTGAAAAACTGTCGCTTGGCATGGCGCTTGAAAGATGAGAGGCGAAAGCCAGATTCATGGTTCAACGACAGGAGAGTACGGCAATGGCAATACGGCAATGCGCCATTTATGGCAAAGGCGGCATCGGTAAATCCACCACGACCCAAAATCTGGTCGCCGGTTTGGCCTCTCAGGGTAAGAAGGTCATGATTATTGGTTGCGATCCCAA
>JAAUTD010000321.1 GCA_012031845.1 Synechococcaceae cyanobacterium SM1_2_3 | reverse complement strand
TTCGCTTTAACAGGACTTTCGCTCCATCCGTTCGCCCTGACGCTTCGACACGCTCAGCGGTCGAAGGGCAATTCATCGGAAAAAATTGGGGGTTCGACGGCTCACCCCGAACGGTTTTGAATCCGAGCGAAAGTCCTGATAAGGCTCAGACAGCGTGACTCGCTCCTCCTCAAAATCCACGAAGCGCAAGGCAATTTGGCGGAACTCCTCCTGAATTTCCATAAAGGCGTCGGTCATTTCCGGATCGAAGTGCGCGTTTTTGCCCTGAAGAATGATTTCCACTGCCCGCTGATGAGTAAAAGGTGGTTTGTAAACGCGCTTGCTAATCAGCGCGTCATAGACATCAGCCAGCGCCATCAAGCGCCCGGAAACCGGAATTGCTTCACCCTTGAGTCCTTCGGGATAGCCGGAACCGTCCCATTTCTCCTGATGGGAATAGGCAATTTCCATTGCAAAACGCAAAAATGAATTATCGCCGAGCTTATCCGCCGCAACCTTGAGCGCATCTCGGCCATAGACCGTATGCCTTTTCATCTCCTCGAATTCTTCATCGGTCAGCTTGCCGGGTTTAAGCAGGATATGATCGCGAATGCCAACCTTGCCAATATCGTGCAAGGGCGCGGACAGGTAAAGGAGTTCAATGACTTCATCCGTCAAAATGTCCTTGAATCGGGGTTGGTTCTGCAACCGCCGCGCTAAAACCCGCACATAATTTTTAGTGCGCTGGATATGACCGCCGGTTTCCGGGTCGCGATATTCCGCCAGCGCCGCCATGCTCTCAATAGTGACTTCCTGAGTCATGGCCAACTCATGGGTGCGTTCGCGGACTTTAATTTCCAGCAACTCATTCTGGCGGGCCAGCACATCGCGGGCCTTTTGCAAAGCGAGATGGGTTTTCACTCTGGCTCTGACTTCCACCACTTCAAACGGTTTGGTGATGTAGTCCACCGCGCCGAGTTCAAAGCCGCGAGTTTTATTATCAATCTCGCTCATGGCGGTGATAAAGATAATCGGAATATCGCATAAGGCCGGATCGGCCTTGAAGCGGCGACAAACCTCATAGCCATCTATTCCCGGCATCATGATGTCCAGCAGAATCAGATCGGGCGGGTATTCCTGAGCCAGTTCCAGCGCAGTGACTCCGTCCAGAGCGACCGAAATATCGCCGGTGATGGTGGACAGAGCTTCCAGCAGGATATCAATGTTGGTTTCGGTATCGTCAACGATCAGCAAACTGCATTTGGATAAATCAATCATCGGTATCTCCAGGCGGGAATTTTTGTCGCAAGGATTCAATTAACGTCAGCGCCTCGGAAAACTGATATTGACGAATCCGTTGAACCAGTTGGCGCACAGTTTCCTGTAAATCGGCGGGCCATGATAATAATTGAATCGCTTGAACGGCTTCCGCGCATTTTTTGGGTTTGCGCGTCTTGAGATGAGGAATGAGATCATCCAGCGCAATCCGCAATTCCGCCAGCGGGGTCGAACAGTTCGCGATTTGGACGCTGGCCAATGGCGCTGAATCTGGCTTCGGACTGATCTGTTCGCGCAACCGCCGGATCAGATCGCTCATTTGCCGCTCAAAATCGGCCAGCAGCGGGGCTATTTCAGTCAGCGGCTCCTGGCCTCGTTGATGGAGAGCTTTGCCCAGTCGTTCGGCGGCGATTTCCACTCCGGTTGCGCCCAGGTTGCCAGCCACTCCCCTAATGTTGTGCGCAATGCGCTTGGCCAGATCCAGATCGTTTTCAACCAGTGCTTGACGCAGGGCCGGCGCGGCTTCGGATTGCGTCTCGACGAACCGGCCCAGCATTGGTAGTACAAAGTCCGATCACCGTCCAGGCGGCGCAGGCCCAGACTGGTGTTGAGGCCGGGAATATCCGGCAGTCCATGAGTGGATACGGTCGCGGTCCGGGGTTTAGGCGCGGCAATCTGCACCGCTTCGGTGCGATGGGCGGGGGACCAGCGCGTCACGATTTCCGCTATCGTCTGTGGCTGAACCGGCTTGCCCAGATGATCATTCACTGCCCGCGGCCAGGCAGCGGTCACGGTCGCTGGCTTCGGTGTGGCCGGTCATGGCGATGATCGGCAGATTCGGGTCTGGCGCCTGGGTCTGCCCGGCGCGAATGCGCCGGGCAGCGGTCAGCCCGTCCATTTCCGGCATCTCCACATCCATGAAAACCAGATCGTAAGGCCGGGTTTCCAAAGCCTGAATCGCTTCCTTGCCGTTGGCGACGGCATCAGCGGGATATCCGAGTTTCTCCAGTATCTTCAGGACGATCCGCTGATTGATCAGATTATCCTCGGCCAGCAGGATGCGAAATGGCCGTCGCTGGGCTTCGCTGAGAGTATGGCGGGTGATCAGACCCGTTCGCATCGCCTGGCCGGTGGCGGCGTTACTGAACACGGTCATCAGGCAGTCGTGCAGTTGGGCCTGATTCACGGGCTTGGTCAGATAGGCGGCAAAGCCAATGTTAGCCAGTCGCTTGGCGTCGCCGCGATTACCCAGCGACGTCAACATCACCAGAATGGTATTGCGCAGTTCAGGATCAGCCTTGATCGCCCGGCCCAGACCCTCGCCGTCCATATCGGACATCTGCATGTCGGTGACCACCAGCCGGAACGGGTCATTGGCGGCATGCGCTTCGCGCAACAGTCGCAAGGCAAGGGCGGCGCTCTCGGTCTCTTCATGGCGCAGGCCACAGGACGCCAGTTGTTCGGCAACGACCAGACGATTCGTCACCTTGTCATCCACCGCCAGCACCCGAATTCCGTTCAGGTTAAAGAACGGCACAATCATGCTGCGTTCATCGGGGGCTGGTCTGTTCAGGTTGACCGTAAACCAGAATGTTGAACCTTGACCTTCGATGCTGCGCACTCCAATCTCGCCGCCCATTTTTTCAGCCAGCCGCTTGGCGATGACCAAACCCAGCCCGGCCCCGCCAAACTGGCGGGTGGTGGAAGCGTCAAGCTGCTGAAAGGCTTTGAACAGCAGGCTGATTTTTTCCTTGGGGATGCCGATGCCGGTATCGCGCACTTCAAACAGCACTGTGAGTTGCTGATCGCGCTCTGACAGCGTGACGACATCGATGGCAACTTCACCTCTGGCGGTGAATTTGATGGCGTTGCCGCACAGATGCAGCAGAATCTGGCGCAAGCGCCCTGGATCGCCGTGTAAAAAGCAATGCAGATCAGGGGCGATGTGGCAGATGAACTCCAGATTCTTCTCGTGCGCACGCGGAGCCAGTATTTCCGCAGTGTCCTGCAGCATCGCGCACAAGTCGAAATCGATCAGATCCAGATCGAGCTGATCCGCCTCCATTTTGGAGAAATCAAGAATGTCGTTGATCAGGCTCAGTAAATTTTCGCCGCTGGCGCGAATGATGTCGGCGTAGCGGCGCTGCGCTTCCGATAATGATGTGTCCAGCAACAGCCGGTCATGCCAATGACTCCATTCATCGGGGTGCGGATTTCGTGGGTGATATTGGCCAGAAATTGACTTTTGGCGACATTAGCCGCTTCCGCTGCCTGCTTGGCCTGAAGCAAGGCTTCTTCGGCGTGTTTGCGCTTGGTAATGTCTTCCTTAATGGCGACGAAACGAACGATGTGACCCTCACTGTCGCGGATTGGAGAAATAGAGGCGCTTTCCCAATAGATTTCGCCATTCTTTTTCCTGTTGGAAAACTCGCCATGCCAATCATGCCCCTCTGAAATGGTCTGCCAAAGCTTTTGGTAAAACTGTTTAGGTTGCTGGCCGGATTTCAGCACTCTGGGGTTATTACCCAGCGCTTCTTCTACGGTATAGCCGGTGGTTTCGGTAAATTTGGGGTTGACGTATTCAATAGTCCCGGTCAGGTCGGTAATCACTATCGTCACCGGGCTTTGTTCCACCGCCCGTGAGAGTACCCGCAATTGCCGATCCGTCTGTTTACGCTCGGTAATATCGCTCACCACTCCATTCCACAGGCTGCCGCCGCCAGGCAACGGAGTGGCGTCCGATTCGATTTGGAGCCAGCGGGTTTCGCCCCGGACGATAAAGCGGCCTTCCCAATGGAACGGTTGCAGAGTCGCCGCCGCGTGCTGATTGGCGCGGAGATGGTTTTCCAGCTCGTCCGGGTGAGTGGGGGCAAAAGCGACATTGACATCGCGAAGCACTGCGTCGGCGTCCACGCCGACAATTTGACAGAACCGGGGACTGACGTACTCAAAGCTCATCGCGCCATTGGCGGCGATGCGGAAGACATAAACCCCGACCGGAATCCGCTGCACCAGCTCGCTGTAGCGGATTTCGACCTGCCGCAATGCGGTGGTGCGCTCCAGCACCAGCCGCTCCAGTGTGGATCGCCGGGTGCGCACCAGTCCGACAAACGCGGTGAACACCGTGGTCAACAGCAATCCGGTCAGCCCGGCCAGCCATGCCATCCACGGGGAATATCGGGCGTAAAACAGCGGCGAAGGTTGAGAGACGAGGGCCAGGGTTCGGCCAAAAATGAACAGGGGGGCCA
>JAAUTD010000320.1 GCA_012031845.1 Synechococcaceae cyanobacterium SM1_2_3 | reverse complement strand
TGTCCTGCACGCCCCCAACGTCAGACCGGAAAAACCACCGTGCTGCTGGCGCTGATGGAGCGGCTAAATCGCGAGGGACGCTACACCTGCCTTTACGCCAACATCGAAGCGGCGCAGGCGTATCGGAGTAATGTGGATGCCGCTATGCGCACGATAGTGACGCAAATCGCCGCCGCAGCGAATTGGTATTTACAGGATGAGCGGCTACAGGCATGGGCATTATCCGCGCTGACCGAAAGGGGTGGCAGCGCCTTGAATGCGCTACTGGAACGCTGGGCGCAACACAGCGACAAGCCCATCGTGCTACTGCTGGACGAAGTAGATGCGCTGGTGGGCGACACCCTGATTTCGCTGCTGCGGCAGATTCGGGCTGGCTATGTGCAACGGCCCGGCGCATTTCCACAGACCATAGTTTTATGCGGAGTACGCGATATTCGCGATTACCGTATGCACAGCGCCGGACAAGAAATCATCACCAGCGGCTCCGCTTTCAATATCAAGGCGGAATCGCTGCGGCTCGACAATTTCACCACCAGCGAGATGACCCGGCTGTATGAGCAGCACACTGAAGAAACCGGCCAAATCTTCGCCGACGGGGTTCTGGCGCAAGTGTGGGATTTGACTCAAGGGCAACCGTGGTTGGTGAATGCGTTGGCGTATGAAGCCTGTTTCCAGATCAAAGCTGGGCGGGATCGCCATCGTCCGATTACCACTGAACAAATCGCAGTAGCCAAGGAAAACCTGATTCTTCGCCGCGAAACCCATCTGGATCAACTGGCCGACAAGCTGCGGGAAGAACGGGTGCGGCGAGTCATCGAACCCTTGTTGATCGGTCAGGACATTGCGCTGGATTTGCCGCTGGACGACATTGACTATGTGCGTGATTTGGGCCTGGTGGCGCTCGATAAACCCTTGCGCATCGCCAATCCGATCTATCGGGAAGTGATTCCCCGGCAACTGACCGCCAGCACCGAAGAGATGACCGTGCAGGAAAGCGCCTGGTATGTGCAACCGGATCACCGCCTGGATATGGAGAAATTGCTGTCTGCGTTTCAACAGTTCTTCCGCGAACACGCTGAACCCTGGATCGAACGCTTTCAGTACAAGGAGGCCGGGCCGCAATTTGCTGTTGCAAGCCTTTCTGCAACGGATCGTCAACGACGGCGGGCGGATTGATCGTGAATATGGGCTGGGCCGACGGCGCACTGATTTATTGCTGCACTGGCCGCTGGATGAAACACAGGGTTATCTCGGCCCACTGCAACGAGTGGTGATTGAATTGAAACTGCTGCATAAATCGCTGGAAGCGACGGTGAGCGAAGGGTTGGAACAGACGGCGGACTATCTGGATCGGGTGGGAACTATGGACGGGCATCTGCTGATTTTTGACCGCCGCCCCGGCATCACTTGGGAACAGCGGATTTTTCAGCGCCGCGAAATATGCCGGGGCTACCCGATTCAGGTGTGGGGGATGTAATGCGAATCGCGGCTGGCGTTTCCCTCAGTGAAAAATTTTAATCTACAATGTAACTTTAACGGCAGCCCACCATCGCTGCCGTTTTAATTTCAGGACTTTCGCTTCAGGTTCAAAAAACCGTTCGGGGTGAGCCTGTCGAACCCCGGTTTGACCGATGAACGCCCTTCGACCGCTGAGCGTGTCGAAGCGTCAGGGCGAACGGATGGAGCGAAAGTCCTGAATTTTTAGCGAACGGTTTGGGCAAAGTCCGCCGATTACGATGAGAAGACTACCCAAAACCGATTTGACAACCACGAGACGGATTATCGGCAATCCGGGCTGTTTCCAACGAAGCAATCATAATGAAACCACGTCATTTTCTCAGTCTGTTAGATTTCACGCTCTCCGAATTGCAGCAGGTTTTGCAGCGATCTATCGAGTTAAAAACCCAATACCGGCGTGGAGAACCCTACGCGCCGTTTCCGCAAAAAGTGCTAGGGATGATTTTTGAGAAAGCCTCAACCCGAACCCGGGTATCGTTCGAGGCGGGCATGGCGCAATTGGGCGGCAGCGCGATTTTTCTATCGCCGCAGGATACCCAACTGGGCCGGGGCGAACCCATTGAAGACACCGCCCGCGTGCTGTCCAGCATGGTGGATTTGGTGATGATCCGCACTTTTGAACATGGCAAGGTGGAGCGATTTGCCGCCTGCTCTACAGTGCCGGTGATCAATGGCCTGACCGATCACAATCATCCCTGCCAGTTATTAGCCGATATTCAGACTTTTATTGAACATCGCGGGGAATTGCGCGGTCGCACCGTGGCCTGGATCGGCGACGGCAACAATATGTGCAACACCTACCTCGAAGCCGCCTGTCTGTTTGATTTCGAGCTGCGAATTGCCGCGCCGCTGGGCTATGAACCCGATGCCGGTTTATTGCAGCAGGCCGCCGGGCGGGTGCAACTGCTGCGCGATCCGCTGGCCGCCGCCAAAAACGCCGATCTGGTGACGACAGACGTGTGGCTGAGCATGGGCCGCGAACCGGAACAACAACGTCGGGATCAGGATTTCGCTGGCTATCAGGTCAATGCCGCCGTCATGGCCCAAGCCAAACCCGATGCGCTGTTTCTGCACTGTTTGCCTGCGCATCGTGGTCTGGAAGTCAGCGCCGAAGTGATTGACGGGCCGCAAAGTCAGGTGTGGGAACAGGCCGAAAATCGGTTGCACAGCCAAAAGGCGCTGATGGAATATCTGTTACTGTCTGGACGTGAATCACTGTAGAACCATGCCGCTAGAGCAGTAACCGCCATGAAAGACTATGCGCTGATTCTGGTTGGAACCATTCTGGTCAACAACTTCGTGCTGGTGAAATTCCTCGGCTTGTGTCCATTTATGGGCGTTTCCCGCAAACTGGAAACCGCAATGGGGATGGGCCTGGCAACGACCTTTGTCTTGACGCTGTCGTCCATTTGCGCCTATCTGACCGACTATTACCTGCTTCTGCCATTCGGTCTGAGCTATCTGCGCACCATTGCCTTTATTCTCGTGATTGCGGTCGTGGTGCAGTTCACCGAGATGGTGGTGCATAAAACCAGTCCATTGCTGTATCAGGTGCTGGGGATTTATCTGCCGCTGATTACCACCAATTGTGCGGTATTGGGCGTGGCGCTGCTGAATGTGCAGGAACAGCATGGTTTTATCGAATCCGGCTTATACGGTTTTGGCGCCGCCATTGGGTTTTCGCTGGTGATGGTGTTATTTGCCGCGATGCGCGAACGGATTGCCGTGGCTGATGTGCCGACGTCCATTTCGCGGCGCGGCTATCATGCTGGTGACTGCCGGATTGATGTCGCTGGCGTTCATGGGCTTTTCCGGTCTGGTGCGAGGTTAATCAAGATGTTTGCCGCCATTGGGATATTAAGCGCATTGGCCGGACTTTCCGGTTTACTACTCGGGTTTGCTGCCGTCTATTTCAAAGTCGAAGGCGATCCCATTGTTGAAAAATAGATGCGCTATTGCCGCAGACCCAATGCGGTCAATGCGGTTATGCAGGTTGTCATGCCTATGCCGAGGCCATTGTTGCGGGTGAAGCGGACATTAACCAGTGTCCGCCCGGCGGTCAGAACGGCATTATCGCGCTGGCCGAAATGCTGGGGCGCGATCCCAAGCCGCTCAATGCCGACTATGGCGCGGAACAGCCGAAAAGCGTGGCGGTAATTGATGAGCAGCGCTGCATCGGTTGCACCTTGTGCATTCAGGCGTGTCCGGTGGACGCCATTCTCGGGGCGGCCAAGCACATGCACACGGTCATCGCCAGCGAATGCACCGGCTGCGGGTTATGCCTGCCGCCGTGTCCGGTGGATTGCATTCGGATGCAGCCGGTCGCCGCGACGATTAGTCACTGGAAATGGACGTATCCGGTCGCTGACGCCGAAGCCGCATGATCGCGCTATTTCCCTTTCACGGCGGGGTAAAAACCGCCCGCCATAAAACCGAATCCAATCAACGTCCGATAGCGCCCGGCATCCTGCCGCCGCGCCTGATCGTGCCGCTGCATCAGCACGTCGGCGCAACCGCAAAACCCATTGTTCAACCCGGCGAGCGGGTGCTGAAAGGTCAGAAGATCGGCCAGGCCGATGGTTATCTCAGCGCGGCGATTCACGCGCCGACTTCGGGCACGGTGACAGCGGTCGATCAACAGCCGGTGCCGCATCCTTCCGGCCTGCCGGATTTGTGCGTGACCATTGAAACCGACGGTGATGATCGCTGGATAGATCGCCAGCCGCTGGATTACCGGCAGTTGCATCCCAGCGATTTGCGCAACGCCATTCGCAATGCCGGCGTGGTAGGACTGGGCGGCGCGGTGTTTCCCAGCGCGGTCAAGCTGAATCTCAGCGGGCATTGTGAACGGCTGGAGCATCTGATCCTGAACGGGGCCGAGTGCGAGCCGTGGATGACCTGCGATGATTGATCATGCGCGACGGGCGGCGAATTGTCGCGGCATTCACATCCTAGTTCATCTGCTCAATCCCCCGCGAAACGCTGATCGGCA
>JAAUTD010000319.1 GCA_012031845.1 Synechococcaceae cyanobacterium SM1_2_3 | reverse complement strand
CCAATTCCAAAAGGTCGTGCAGGTCTTCCCGGTTGGCATTCTCGGATAGATCGGCCCCGCTGAAGGGGCAGGTGTCCTGGTGAACCTGTTCGCCGGAAAGGAAGTAGCCGCAGCCGGTGCTGATTTTGCCGCTGCTCGGCACCGTGATCACCGGCGTGCTGATGTATTACGTCGTGGGCGAACCGGTCGCGGTCGCGCTGGCGGCAATCACCGCCTGGCTGAAAGGTCTGCAAGGCAGTAATGCGGTCTTTCTCGGCCTGCTGCTCGGTGCAATGGTGGCTTTTGACATGGGCGGCCCGGTCAACAAGGCGGCTTACGCCTTCGCCACCGGCCTGATCACCAGTCAGGTCTATGCGCCGATGGCGGCGGTCATGGCTGCGGGCATGGTTCCGCCGCTGGGGCTGGCGCTGGCGGCGGTTCTGTTCAAGAACCGCTTCTCGCTGGATGAGCGCGAAGCGGCGGGCGCAACCGCGGTGCTAGGCATCTCGTTCATCACCGAGGGCGCGATTCCCTACGCGGCCAAAGACCCGCTGCGGGTGATTCCGGCGCTGGTGGCGGGGGCGGCGGTGGCGGGGGCGATTTCGATGGTGTTCGGCTGTGATCTGCGGGTGCCGCACGGCGGAGTGTTCGTGCTGCCCATTCCCAATGCAGTGACCCATCTTGGCCCGTATCTGGGGGCCATTGTGGTCGGTACGCTGGTGACTGCCACAGCGCTGTTTTTCCTGAAGCGGCCCCTGACGGCCAAGGTCTGAGCCATGCGGGATAATGTCAGCGCATGATTTTCAGCCAGCGCCTCCCTTCAGCGAAGCCATTGCCCTTAACAGACCGTGGTTTCGACCTAGGGAGGCGTTAATTTTGCCCTATCGGGATAAGGAATGAAGCGGGATCTGCATGGCTGGCATATAACGTGCTTGGAACAACTTCATGACCCGCTTGCCTTGAGGAATTTGAACATGCTCCAAACCATTGCCACCGTCCCGACTCCGCACATGATCGAGTTGCTCGAACTCATTGAGATGGCCAATCGGAGCAATGTTGAATCCCGCCTGACCGACTACCTCCATCACTGCCGCCGCACCGGCTACGAGCCACCGGACGAACTGCTGCAAATGGCCAGGGATAACATTGCGCGCAAACGGGTTTGCTGAAGCTCTGGAGTCATCCGGCCCGCCATGACCTCTAGCGGTCAATCTGGACTCCGGCAGACCAACTTGAACCCAACCCCTTTCCTGAATGGAGAACGATATGAGCGACTACATCGTCAAGAACGTGCCCTACATCCCCCAAAAGACCTATGAAACCTGCTGGCTTGCGGCTTACAAAATGATGCTGGCCTGGAAGAATAAATCGCAGGATATGGCCGAGCGGCTTCCCAACCACGAAATCATGCGCCGCGATGGCATTCTGGATTCCCAATTTCTGACCTGTCGTAGCGCACTGGGCCTGATTTCCAGCGTTTACACCGGCTTCAAGGATGCCGACGCCATTGAAGGCAAACTGCAAAGCTATGGGCCGATCTGGGTTTCTGGAACCTATGCCAAGGGCCACAAGCATATTGTCGTTCTCTACGGCGTCCGTGGGTCTGGGAATAGCGCCGAAGTTCTGATTCACGATCCCGCCACCGGCATGAGCATCTCCAATCCAAAACCGGACTGGTGGCCGATTGGCTGGTTCGCCAATCGCCTGAATCCGGTTTCGTACTCCTGCCAGCACTGGTTTGACTAATCGCAGAATTTGACCCGTGCGTTTGACAAGGAAATAGAGCTGTTTAATCGTTCTCGCTTGGGCTGGATTTATTTTGAATCCAGTAGATCAAACGCGGTTTTAGTCACGGCAGCGGATATTGCCGCGCTGTAGGCATTTCCCAGCACAATGACGACCCGGTTCTGATCCGGCTGAATAACTGCCAGCGCATCAAAGGTTCCCGCTGAACCTTGGTGAATGCTCAGGTTCTGGTTGCCATTGTGAATAATCCCCCAGCCGAGAGCATAGAACCGAGCAGGGTCGCTATTAATCGCACCGCCCAGCGGTGTATGCAGTTTTTGGTAACTGGCCGCGCTGATTAAAATAGCTTGACCACCCAATCCGCGTAAATGCGCCTGCTCTGTACATAACAAAGCCTAGCTCCACAACAACCCGCGATGAACCCATTTTTTATATACTTCTATCGTTTAGTAAATGTAATAATCACTTGGTATTAATGACGCACAGTGGTTGAAATATTATCGAAGAATTAAAGAAACAGCACCTATGGAGAATCGAATTTCTGCTAGGGATACATATAAAATCACTCTGGATCGGGGTTGGTGGATCATTACGGTCAGTGGGATTTACATTGTGTTATTTTTCTTATGGACACAGTTGCACTGGGGCGGCAAGGACTATCAAACCCTCATTGGAAATCTGGCCTACATACCCGTTAATTTCGTTTTGGTTGTCATGTGGTGGCGGACTGCCCTGCATCCAGCTTTGCCATTGCGTCTCCGTTGGGGATGCCGATTACTCACGGCAGGAGCCTTATGTAACTTCATCGCCAGTTCCATTACCTGGGGTTTCATAGAACTGGTATTGCAGGAACAGCCCTTTCCTGCCTCGACCCATAGCGACGACGTATATTCTTACTGGTTCATACCCTCGGCATTAGTCTTATACGTCGTTTGTCCATTGTTATTATTGGGATCGATCCTTCTCACCGAGGCCATCAAAAGCCGTGCCGAGCTGTTCAAATTTTACCTCGATATCGGAATCGTACTCATTGGCATCGGCACGCCGATCTGGTACTTCCTGATACGGCCTATCCTGGAAACCCATCCGAATACCCCGGCAATAGTCCTGCTCTTAAATTACCCAGTGACTACGCTCGCACTCTTGTTTATCGTTCTGGTCATTCTCCTCAAAGATCCGGGACCACAGGATCACTCTTCCCTGCGATGTTTGGCTCTGGCTATGCTGTTCAACTGCATCGCAGATACGATATTCAATTACCTGATTCAGAAAGACGCTTATCAAACCGGCGATCCGGTGGATACCCTGTATATGGTCAGTAGTTTGCTGATGATGATCAGCGCACAATGGGAATACGTCTTTGCTTCTGCAACAGGCCCCACCCGTCAGAGTCACCAACGACAGAACCCCTTCCGATCACTCCCTTACCCGGCGGTTCTGGTGGCTTATAGCCTGCTGCTTGCGATCACCTTCAATTACTGGAGAAACCCCTGGAGCGAGCCGCTGGGCGGCCTGATTTTTGTCGCTGTTATCCTGGTGATTCTGTTAATGATTCGTCAATTCATGGTTTACCATGAAAACACAAGATTGCGAATTAAACAGATGAAATACGAGAGTGAAGCTCATTTCTCCGCATTAGTGAGCCACTCATCCGACCTCATTGTCATCACCAATCCGCAGGGCGTCATCCAATTCATCAGCCCCGCAGCATGGAGCCTGCTAGGCTATCACCAGAATCAGCTAGAAATGACTTCATGGCTGACGCTGTTGCATCCCGAAGATCAGGGCCAAGGACACCTGTTTTTCCAGAAGGCGCTGCAAGAAACCGGAACGAACAATGTAATTGAGTGGCGAATACAGCACTGCAATCAAAGCTGGATCCATGTCGAAACGGTTGCCAGCAATCATCTCGACAACCCGGTCATTCTGGGAATAGTGCTCAACAGTCGCGACATCAGTGAGCGACGCGCTTTGGAACAGCATCTCTGGCAACAGGCGCATTATGATTCGCTGACCAAACTCGCTAATCGCGCACTGCTTCGAGACCGGCTCGAACACGCTGTAAAAAGGGCGCAACGCCATCAGCAACCGCTGGCTGTTATGTTTCTGGATCTGGATAATTTCAAAACCATTAACGATAACCTGGGCCACGGCGCCGGTGATCAAGTGCTCATTGACATGGCCCAGCGACTGGTGGACTGCACTCGAACTTGCGATACCGTTGCCCGATTGGGCGGTGACGAATTCGCAGTGTTGATAGAAGATATTCCTTCTTTCGACAATATAGTCGAGTTGGCGAAACGCATGATTAAAACCTTGCGTATCCCATTCGCGCTGGATCATAAGGACGTACTGGTAACCGCCAGTATCGGTATCGTGATTGATGCTGGCGAGCAGGACATAGATGAGTTGCTAAGCAACGCCGACAAGGCGATGTATGCCGCCAAGGCGCGAGGTAAACAATGCTACGAATTTTGGCCCAATGAGAAACAGCCCGCGATGAACCAAAATACAGTTCATCGCGGGCTGTTGTGGAGCCAGGTACCCCCGGGGCTTTACGATCTATATAACTAATTGATTTAATAGATATATCAGTATTGATTTCAACTCTCTTGACGGGGTCAAACCCGCTCACAGGGCAAACTCCACAACAATCCGCGATGAACCCAAAATATCCCCCATTGGAATGCCAAGTGAAAGTATTCCAGATCAATGCGCTGCTCATTATCCGCCGCCTGATCGGGAAAGATCGCCACTGCTCGCCAGGATCGCTGTAATTAGGCCG
>JAAUTD010000318.1 GCA_012031845.1 Synechococcaceae cyanobacterium SM1_2_3 | reverse complement strand
TCCGCTGCGCGCCCGCTATGACTTCGATCCGCCCCTCAACCCCTGGGAGCAAACCCTGCGCGAGACCGACCGCGACTATGCAGACGATGCGGCCCACGTCACCACCCTCAGTTACGGGCCGGACATCAACCTGTCCCAACCCGGCTGGACGATTGAACAAAGTCTGGACGCCGCCCGCAAGCTGAACCATTACGCGCCTTACATCGTCCCCTTCAGTTTCAGCAGTCCGTTCTACAACGGCCAAATCTGGCAAGGCCATTCCAAACGCACCCATGAACGCGCCGGATTGCGCCCAGCGGTCAAACTGTTTCTAGCGCCTGAGGTTCTGGCGGATTGCGCTGGCCGAACCCGGCTCGTGTATCCGGCCCGGTTGCCGGGAGAGTGTGGCCGGATCGAGTTCAAGGCGTTCGACGCTCATCCCTCGCTGGCGCTGCTCACCGCCTGCTGTCATCTGCTGGAGGGAATGTGCCTGGCCGAAGACTTGACCGGACGCAGCGAACACACCGATGTCGCCCTTTATCGTCGCGCCGCGCTGGCCGGTTTCAATGATGCCGCCATCCGGGACGGCGCGAGCGAAGTGCTGGGCAAAGCCAGCGCCGCTCTGTTATGGGCCGGACAGAGCAAAGCGGTCGCCGCCCTGTCTCCGCTGAGAACCCTGCTGACGGAACGGCGCACCCCGGCGCATGACCTGGTGGCGGCTTATCGTTCAACCGGGCTGATGTACAAGCCCGGCGGTCATGCCCTGGATATTTGATTTTTCAGCAATGCCCGTTCCCCTAAAACCTTCAATGCCGATTGAGAAATTTAGCAATCCTATTTGAGTAGTGAATGCACCGATAACAGAGCCGCTCACCCCGCGCTATGCGCTCCCCTCTCCCGCACGCGGGAGAGGGGTTGGGGGAGAGGGCGCGAGACGGACGCAATCCCAATACATTTAGGGTCGCTATAGGCATTAACCTCGAAACCTTTCAGTTCGATCATTGGGTTATTGCCTAATCAGATAAGTCGCCCATCGCTGATCAGCGAAGAAGTACAATTCCGAACAACCCCACGACAAAAAGTACGATCAAGAACGCGCTGAGTCTCCAAGTTTCCTTATCGTTATATATTTTTATTTATTTCGATAGGCGCAATAAAAAAGAAAATAAACCAAGCCTCTGATTTGTAAAACACAAACACTGAACCTGTCGTGTCAGTCAAACGCTCTGGCATACCTTGTGCGATAGCTCTATCAACGGCCTGATTGTTATTCGTTGCCGTGCATTCAAGCCCACATCGTTATCGTAAGGAGAATCCGAAATGCCCATGATCCTGTTGGACTGCGACAAAGACATCCCGGAACGTCAACGCCATATCTATTTCAAAGCGCCCGGTGAAAGCACCAAGGAATTCCTGCCGATCGCCAACGTCGCCACGATTCCCGGCACGCTTTCGGAACGTGGTTGCGCCTTCTGCGGGGCCAAGTTGGTCATCGGCGGTTGCGTCAAGGACGCTATCCAGATGATCCACGGCCCGATTGGCTGCGCCTACGACACCTGGCACACCAAGCGCTATCCGAGTGACAACGGCAATGTACCGCTCAAGTATGTGTGGTCAACCGACATGAAGGAAAAGCATATCGTCTTCGGTGGTGAAAAGCGGTTGGAAGAGTCAATCCACGAAGCGTTTGACGCCATGCCGCAGTTAAAACGAATGTTTCTGTACACCACTTGCCCGACCGCGCTGATCGGCGACGATGTGAAGGCTGTGGCCAAGAAGGTGATGCAGGATCGGCCTGATGTGGATGTCTTCACCGTGGAATGCCCCGGCTTTTCCGGCGTTAGCCAGTCCAAAGGCCACCATGTCCTCAATATCGGCTGGGTGGAAGAGAAAGTAGGCACGGTCGAGCCGGAGATCACCAGTCCGTACACCATCAACATCATCGGCGATTACAACATTCAGGGCGATAGCCAGTTATTGCAAACCTACTGGGAGCGCCTGGGCATTCAAGTCATCGCCCACTTCACCGGCAACGCCAACTATGACGAGTTGCGGGCCATGCACCGCGCCCAACTCAACGTGGTCAATTGCGCCCGTTCCGCTGGCTATATCGCCAACGAGTTGAAAAAGCGTTACGGCATTCCCCGCCTGGATATCGATACCTGGGGCTTCAACTACATGGCTGAGGGCATCCGCAAGGTGTGCGCTTTCTTCGGCATTGAAGAAAAAGGCGATGCGCTGATTGCGGAAGAATACGCTCGCTGGAAACCCCAATTGGATTGGTACAAGGAACGCCTGACCGGCGCGAAGATGGCGATCTGGACCGGCGGCCCGCGCCTGTGGCACTGGACCAAGGCGGTGGAAGACGACATGGGGATCAAGGTGGTGGCGATGTCGTCCAAATTCGGCCACGAGGAAGACTTTGAAAAGGTGATGGCGCGGGGCAGTGACGGCACTTATTACATTGACGATGGCAACGAACTGGAATTTTTCGAGGTTATTGACGCGGTTAAGCCCGATGTCATCTTCACCGGCCCGCGTGTTGGCGAGCTGCTCAAGAAGCTGCACATCCCCTACATCAACGGTCACGCCTACCACAACGGCCCGTATATGGGTTTCGAGGGTTTCGTGAATATGGCCCGCGATATCTACAACGCCACGCACAACCCGCTGACGGCGCTGGCGGCCACTGATATCCGCATGACCGGCAAGGCTCAAACCTTCCTGAAGGAGGCCGCCTGATGGAAACCTGCGCCGTAATGGAAATCCGCACGGAGATGGAAACCCGCGCCGAGGAACTGTTCGACTATGTGCAGGAACGCTGCCTGTGGCAATTCCACTCGCGCAGTTGGGATCGCCAACAGAACATCAACGGCATCATCGCCAAGGCGACCCAATTACTGCAAGGCCAGACGCCGACGGCGGACACCGCAGTAGATCGCTGCTTCATGGCCGACGCCCGGATCATGGTTGCTGATTTCCGCAGCCGTTTTCCCTGGATCAAGGATGCCAGCGCCGAGGACATTCAAAGGGTGATGGAACAACTGGGCCAGCGCCTGATTGAGGTGACGATCACCCATTCCAAGAACCGCGAACTGGAACACCACCTGTACTAAAGCGGGCGGTCAAGCGTTTTACGAGGGGAACAACATGTCTTGTGAGATGACGCAAAGCCATGCGCCGGAAGTCAACGCGCATGCCAAGGAACGATCAGGGACGATCAATCCAATACTCGATTGCCAGCCAGCGGGGGCGCAATTTGCCGGGATCGGCATCAAGGACTGCATCCCGCTCGTGCATGGCGGCCAGGGCTGCTCGATGTTCGTGCGGCTGCTGTTCGCCCAGCATTTCAAGGAAAACTTTGATATCGCCTCGACCTCGCTGCACGAGGAATCCGCCGTGTTCGTGGCTCCAAGCGCCTCGAAACCGGGGTGATGGTGCTGGCCAAACGCTATCCGAATCTGCGGGTTATCCCGATCATCACCACCTGCTCGACCGAAGTGATCGGCGACGATATCGAAGGCACCATCAATCTGTGCAACCGGGCGCTGGAACAGGAGCTTCCTGACCGGAAAATCCATCTGGTGCCGGTACACACCCCCAGCTTCAAGGGTAGTCATGTCAGCGGTTACGACGCCGCCATGACCTCGTTGATCAAATCGCTGGCCAAACCGGGCGAACCTACCGGCAAACTCAACGTCTTCCCCGGCTGGGTCAATCCGGGTGATGTGATGCTGCTGAAATCCTATCTGACGCAGATGGGCGTGGACGGCACGGTGTTCATGGACACCGAGGATTTCGATTCGCCGATGCTGCCGGACAAGTCCATCCACACCCACGGGCGCACCACGGTTGAAGATTTGCAGAACAGCGCCAGCGCCATCGGCTCGATTGCGATGGCCCGCTATGAAGGAGCGGGAGCGGCGAAACATCTGGAGGATCAGTTCAATGTGCCGCACATCCTGACCGCCAGTCCCTACGGCATCCGCAACACCGACCTGTTGTTGCAGGGGATCAGCGAACTGACCGGCAAGCCGATCCCTGAGTCGCTGGTCAAGGAACGTGGCATTGCGCTCGACGCCATGACCGATCTGGCGCACATGTTCTTCGCCAATAAGAAGGTGGCGATCTACGGTCATGCCGACATGGTGCTGGGGCTGGCGCAGTTCTGCATGGAAGTGGAGCTTGAGCCGGTGTTGCTGCTGATCGGCGATGACAACTCCCGCTACAAGAAAGACCCGCGCATTAAGGAGTTGAAGGAAAAAGCGACCTTCAACATGGAGATCATTCTCAATGCCGACCTGTGGGAACTGGAACGGCGGATCAAGGATAAGGAGGTCGAGCTTGATCTGATCATGGGGCATTCCAAAGGCCGTTATATCGCGCTGGACGCCAACATCCCGATGGTTCGGGTGGGCTTCCCCACTTTTGACCGCGCCGGTCTGTACCGCAAGCCGACCGTGGGTTATCGGGGTGCGATGGAGTTGGCGGAAACCATTGCCAACACCCTGTTCGCGCACATGGAGTACACCAAAAACCGCGA
>JAAUTD010000317.1 GCA_012031845.1 Synechococcaceae cyanobacterium SM1_2_3 | reverse complement strand
CGACGCCCAAAGTGTGCAATTCCATCAATTCGCGGGCGTAGTTTTCATTCGGGCCTTGACCGGTGTTGGTGACGTTATCCAGATAACCAGCATCGCCGGGCTGTGCGCCGAGGCGCTGAGCAGTTCGCTGAAATAGCTCATGGCATGAGCGCGGATCACGGCGCGGTCGTCGGCGATTTTCAGCACCCGCAACCGCCCGTCAAACAAAAAGATATTGAAGTGATTGCTCCAGAAATCCACCATGACTTCGAACAACTGGCGGCGACTGAAAGCGGCGCGATAGGCGGTCGCCAGTTGCAGTTGCACGGCGGCTTGCGCCTGCTGTTCCACTGGCAGGGCGAACAGTTCGGCGGAAGACAGGGTCAGCAGCGGGAAGTATTGGGCGACGGCCTGATCCACCGCGCTGTCATCAATCCCTTCCGGTTGCAACTGCTCCTCGATATAGGCCGGAGCGCCGATAGCGCGCACCCGCGCCAGTTCGTCAGGATGGACGCCAAAGGCGATGCGGTTGAGCAGGTGAAGTTCGGCGCTGGATGGCGGCAGCGCGGCGGCGGGATCGGTCGAAGCCCAGGCACACGGCGAAAACGGGCGGCCCAGGCCGAGACTCAGGGTTAATCCAGTTCCGGCTTGCAGAAAGTGACGGCGGTTCAGGGCGAACATGCAGACTCCTTAACTTGTGGAGACTTTTGGGATTGCTCTACGGTCAAGAACGCATGACTTACGGAAAGGTTGACAAGGGAGCTTGAGGCAGCGCAGAAATTTTCTGCGGCTACCCGCATGAAACTGAAGGAAGGAATTGCGCTTGCTGAACTTAAAAACTTGGATTTGGAAGAGACGGGCGGCGCTGGCGCACTACCCGTTTTGGTCGGCTTTGCGCCAGTCAGGTCGGTGCGCCGATGAAATGAAAATAACGCCAAACGCCGCCATAAGCCCGCTTCACGGCGCTATCCAGTGGCTGAAAGTGCTTTCGCAATTCGGGTAGCAACAGGCCTTCCATCCGCACATGATTGACGCCCATCCAGCGTTTGAACGCTGACCAATCGGAGTCGTGGAAATCAACCACGGCAATCAGGCCATTCGGGCGCACATCCTGACGGGCGCTGGCGATCACCGATTCCCAACCCGGATTGATCATGCTCAGGCAATACGACAGAACGATCAGATCAAAACTGGGCGACTCATCCAGCGGTCGGGAATAGGCTTGATGCAGCAGGGTAATCCGGTCGCCGTGCGACTTCAGGCAGCGCTGCGCCTGAGTCAGCATATCGGCGGATAAATCGAGGCCCGTCAACTGCGCCTGGGGAAACTGCCGCGCCAGTCGCGCCAGATTGCGCCCGGTGCCACAGCCAATTTCGAGGATGCGGGTCGGCGCGCGCAGCGCGGCTGCCTGCTCAACCAGCCTGGAGCGGCCAAACAGAAAGCTCCAGCGGGTAGCGTCGTAAATGCGGGCGTGGAAACGATAATAGCGTTCCAGTACCCGATTTGGCGCAGCGGCGTTTGCCGTCATAGCACTTCGGCCAGATGCAGGCTGCCGTAAGTGCCTACCCGATCCTGCGAATGCAGTGCGCTGGTCAGTTCCGGGAAAAACTGCACCGCCGATTTCACCATGTCGGGCAGGAAATTCAGTTCCGGGCTGGCCGAACGCAACATGATTTTACTGCCGGGACGGCTGTTGGCGAGAATCAGTTCCCATTCTTCCAGCAAAGCGTCCGGCCGATGCCAAGCCAGCCAGTCCTGATGATCCAGCATTATAAAATGACTGTACTGGCCGGGATTTTCCTTGAGAAACTGGCTGACCGTGGTGTTGTGGGTGTGGGCGCGGCCAATGTTGTCATGCAGCCGCGCAAAATTTTCCGGCTTGAGATAGTTCGGACAGCAGTCCGGGGTGTAGGAACCGGTCAGATAGACCCGCCAGAAGTAATTGTCGTGAATCAGCACTTCGGTCAGCACATGGCGCAGTTTGGAACTGATATAGCCGACCATCCCGCCCGGATATTGGGTGTTGATCAATTGAATCTGGGGCCGGGGCACACCCAGCATCGCCATAGTCATCGGCTGTTTGACCAGCCACGAAGTAAAACGGCCCCATAGCACCGGCTCGATGTGCTGGTAGATGTCCCGCTGTTCCTCCAGAGTCCGGGCGTCGAGCAAATCCAGCAGCCGCGACCGCAAATCACGGTTGGCGCTTGCCAGATAGCGGTTCAGAATCCAGGCAATCGCGCCCGACGTGCCATAGTAATAGAACGATTTCTTACGGCTGGTATTATCGAAGTAGGCGATTTTTTCGTCCCAGAAGGCTTGGGCAAATGAGGGCAATCCGACCCGGATGACCTGATAAATGCTTCGAAACGCCTGGTGCGAACCATTGCCGAACAGGCGAAACAGATCGTCAAAATCGCCGCGTTCGATCAGGGCCATTTTGAGATGCAGCAGCGCATTTTGGCGGGGATTCACGTCGACCGCGTGAATCTCGGCGGGTGAATCGAGCAGATAATCCAGCGTATTGCAACCAGCGCTGGTCAACACGACGACCCGGCTCTCATGGTCCAGATTCAGGATTTGCCGGTCAATGCGCGGGTCTTCCCAGCAGACGTTATAAATCAGACAACGTTCATGCACGGCTCTGAACACCAGATCGTGCGCACTGTTGACCAGTTTTTTACCAAGCTTCTTGACCATGCTGCCAACCGAAGGTGGGAGTTCAAAAGAGGAATGTCTATAAACACTCAATGTTTCGCGAATAGGATAACAGCTAGATGGTAGAAAAATGAAGGTTTGGCGACGGCGGCGGACTGAGCGCGATGCCCTGTTATCGCCAAATGGCATACAATGCAGACAGTATTCAAAACCAATGCAGATACATGGATGGCCTCGCGGCAGCGCATGAGCATCGAACAATCCATTATTGAGGGCAGCGAACAACTGGGTCTGCGCCTGCCCGCAGCAGCCACTCGTGGTTTGACCGCCTATCTGGCTTTGCTGGAGCGCTGGAACCGCGCCTATAACCTGACCGCCGTACGCGATCCCGCTGCAATGGTGGTGCGGCATCTTTTGGACAGCCTGTCCATTTTGCCGTGGCTGGAAGGGCCGAGAGTGCTGGATGTGGGTAGCGGCGCTGGATTGCCCGGCATTCCCCTGTCCATCGTCCGCACCGACTGCGAATTCTGCCTACTGGACAGCAACGGCAAGCGCACCCGGTTTTTGACTCAGGTTTGCGCGGAGCTGCAACTGAACAATGTCTGCGTGGTGCGGAGCCGGGTTGAGGATTATCAACCTGCGTTCCTATTTAATAGTGTGGTGTCGCGGGCGTTCGCCACGTTGGCGGACATGGCGAATGACGCGGGACGATTGTGCGCGGCTGAGGGCCGGTTGCTGGCGATGAAAGGAGTTTTTCCTGACGATGAACTGGCCCGCTTGCCACCCGGCTATCGAATCGTTGGCGTTTATCCGCTGCAGGTCCCCAGTCTGGATGCCGAACGCCATCTGGTGCATTTGACGCCTGCTCCCATTCTCCAGGATTGAGTTTTCTATGGCTGCCATTATCGCGATCACCAATCAAAAAGGCGGCGTGGGTAAAACCACCACGGCGGTTAATCTGGCTGCCTGCCTGGCCGCCCTCAAGCAACGAGTATTGCTGATTGACCTTGATCCCCAGGGCAATGCCACGATGGGGTGCGGGGTGGACAAGCACACCGTCGTCGCCACCAGTTACGAAGTGCTATTGGGCGAAGCTGCGTTGACCGATGCCCTGCAATGGGTTGAAAAAGCCGAGTTGCAACTGCTGCCCGCCAATGGGGATCTGACCGCCGCCGAGATTAATCTGCTGGAAACCGAAAATGCGCCGAATCGCTTGCGCGATGCGCTGGCTTCGGTTGAATGGAATTTTGACGTGATCATGATTGATTGTCCGCCATCGCTGAACATGTTGACTGTCAATGCGCTGACAGCGGCGCAATCCGTGATTATTCCAGTGCAATGTGAGTATTACGCGCTGGAAGGCTTATCGGCGCTGCTCGACACCATCGAGAAGGTGCGAAAATCCACCAATCCCGGTCTGCGTATCGAAGGTTTGCTGCGCACCATGTTTGATCCGCGCAACCGTTTGGCTAATGATGTTTCCGCCCAGATTGTGGCGCATTTTGGCGCGGCGGTTTTCGACACCCTGATTCCGCGCAATGTGCGGCTGGCCGAAGCGCCCAGCTACGGTCTGCCGATCATTCATTACGATGACAGTTCGCGCGGCGCGCAAAGCTATCGGGAACTGGCCAAGGAGCTGCGCAAACGGCTACGGCGACCGACGGCCAAGGCAGGCAATGATGGAGCCAGCGCATGATCAAAAGAAAGGGCGGCCTGGGTCGGGGGCTGGATGCCTTGCTGGGCGCGACGGCGGCGGCGCGGAGCGAAACCAGGCCGGACTATCCCGCCGAGACCTTGCAGCAATTGCCGGTTGATCAAATTCAGCGCGGACGTTATCAACCCCGCCAGGATTTGCGCCAGGACACCTTGCAAGAATTGGCCGAATCGA
>JAAUTD010000316.1 GCA_012031845.1 Synechococcaceae cyanobacterium SM1_2_3 | reverse complement strand
TTTAGCTTTCAACTGTTCGATTTCCACTAAAAGCTTTTTGACAATCGCTTTTAGTGATTCAATGTCGTCGGGTAATTCTAATTCCATTCGCTTATTTTACACCCTTACTCTAGGGCTAGGTAGTTACGAAAATTAAACAACCTATATAGGATTGCTATATTAATGACTTACTGGATTTCTGCTGGCCCAGAGCTTTCATCTTGGTTCATTGATGCGTTGATAATTCTTAGTTGTGAATTTTCCAGTCATGCGCCAAAATCCCGGTTAAATGTGAAAATAACGCGAATTGCTGTTGCTGATTTATTCTGGAGCCGACCTGATGCACGCCATCCGCTTTAATTTCCGAACCCTGTGCCGCAACGCCGCCGAGCGCGGCGGCCAGATGCAGCAGCGCCTGCTCGATGCCCTGGGGGCGCGGCATGCCGTCAAACTCTGCCCGAATTCGGTATCGAACGGGCGGCGCAACTGGCCGGTTGCACCGCTAATCATTTGCGCAATCTGGAAACCCGGGGCGATCTGCCGGGGCCACGCCTGGTCGAGGCCGGTTCCACCCAACGCCGCACCTACAATTACAATGAAGTCAACCACATCCGCGAAATCATCGGCAAGCGGCCCGCTCGTCCGCTGGGTGCGCCGTGTGTGCGCGTAGTGTTTTCCAATCTCAAAGGCGGGGTGGCGAAAACCACCATGTCACTGCATTTCGCCCAATATCTGGCGCGGGAAGGCTATCGAGTGCTGCTGGTGGACGCTGATCCGCAAGCGACTACGACGGGCGCATTCGGCTTTATCCCCGATCTGGATTTGCACGACGGCGATGATTTATTTCCGGCGTTGACTGAAGCGCCAGAGCAGATCAGCCTGGCGATTCAGCGCACCCATTGGGAAAATCTGGATCTGGTTCCGGCGCGGCTGGCGCTGCAATACACCGACTGGGCGCTGTCGCAGCCGGAGGAGCGCCAGAATCAAACCCTGGGACCGCCGCCGGTGCGGCTGCATCGGGCGCTGAAAACGGTGGAAGATCGCTATGACATCATCGTGGTGGACACCCCGCCGTCCTTGGGAATGCTGGCGCTGAACGCCATTGCCGCCGCCAATCTGATCATCATGCCCATCGTCCCGCACATGTACGATATTTCTTCCAGTGTGCAGTATTTCCGCATTCTTGAGCAGATCTGCGCCCTGTACGAGCAGGAAATTAATGTGCAGCGGCTCAACATCCTGTTGACCAAGGTGGACGCCAGCACCGAGACCCTGAACAACATTGCGGTGATCAATGGCGCCTATGGCGAACTGATCCTGAGCAATCGCATGGGACTGACCAAGGAGTTGCAGAAATCCGCCAGCGATCAGGTCAGCATTTACGAGATTGATCAGCCACGCGGCTCCCGCGACACCTATAACCGGGCGATCATGATGCTGGATGGAGTCAACAGCGAAATCCTGCTGGCGGTGCGCCAGCTCTGGCAGCAGGAAATTCTCAGCGGGATTGAAGCCGCCGAAACCGATTGGACGAGGGTTCTGGCATGAGTCGGGCCAAGCCGCTGAAAAGCTTGAGTGACTGGATTGGCGCTGGCGGGCATAGCTTCGGCGGCAGTCTGATGAACGGCGCGGGCGACGCCAATGACCTGCGCCAGATCGATCTGGATCAACTGGTCGCCGGGCGTTACCAGCCCCGGCAACGAATTGACGAGGACTATCTGGCTGAACTGGCGCAAAGCATTCGCCAGTTAGGGGTGATTGAACCGCTGGTGGCGCGACCGATGGCCGATGGCCGTTACGAAATTCTGGCCGGGCACATGCGCTGGCGGGCCGCGCAACACGCTGACTTGCGCCAGGTCCCCGTGCTGGTGCGCGATGCCGATGACCGCACCGCCGCCGCCATTGCGCTGGTGGAAAATCTGCTGCGCCGCGATCTCAATCCGATTGAAGAAGCGCGGGCGCTGCAGCGCCTGCGCGAGGAATTTGGACTGACTCAGGAGCAGTTGGCGGAATTGCTGGGTCTGTCGCAATCGGCGGTCAGCAAGGCGCTGGGCTTGCTGGGACTGGAGCCGGAGATACAGATATTGATTGAAGCTGGCGCCTTGGAGGCTGGTCACGGCAAGACTCTGCTGGGGTTGCCTGGCCCAGTGCAACGCAGGCTGGGACAACAGGCGGCTGAAGCGGGCTGGAGCGTACGGGAGCTGGAACAGCGGCGGGCGGCGCTGGCGGTTACGCCGCCGACTCGCTCGTCCAGACCGCGTGATCCCAATCTTGCGCAGTTGGAGGATCGGTTGCGGGAGCGGCTGATTGCGCCGGTGCGCCTGCGTTATGACGCTGATCGAGGTCGGGGCCGAATCGAAATCAGTTTTGCCAGCCTGGACGAATGCGATGGCATTCTGGAACGGCTGGGGATCGGGGAAAATCCGGGTTAGGCTCTTATGACGCTGCGGCTTGAGTAACGCAAGGCGTTAAACGCAAGTCGCTTGGCGGTAAAACCACCCGTCGTTCGCTCGTATGGAGGCAGTCAGCGCAGGTTGGCATTATTTGTTCCCATCGCCATGATGGATGTTGCAATAAACATCATAAAGCAGGCTAAAAGCTAACCAGGGATCCTCAGGAACTGTGACAACTTTTTCTGACTGGCCATATTTTTTATACAGGAACGACTGGATATCCGGTTTGATGGAAGACCAGTTAATTCCTTTCATTGACCAGTCCTTAAAGTGGCGATCATGAATGGGGGTATAACTGATCAACTTGATTTTTTTATGTCGGGAATCTCTCAGAATCCTTTCATACAGGCTATTCACTTCGGCGGCGGACCCTTCCAGCACCTGCAGGAATTTTTGGCCAATCATAAGCAATAAACCCGTTATTTCCAGTTCGGCGTTGTTTGTTTCACTTTTAGCCATGATTTCTTTGAGATCAGTGAATTCAATGTATTCGCGTTGATCGCTGACATAGATTAGCCGATGCAGTTTCATTGTAAAACCCTCATGATGGATCAGTTCTAAATGAAAAGATGATGGTATAAAATCATAATTTCAGCTAGGGACACAGGGAAACTGCCACCAGATCAACGATGACTGCATCTCTGTTTTAACCGATTTAGTCATCATCGCTGGTCACGATAAACACATCGTCCACTTCATTGATGTGATAGCAGCGCGGTTTATCGGCGACGGGAATATCACCCTCGCGCAGCCCGGATTGCTGAAGCATATAAGCGCGAATAGCTGGATCATTCAGATTGACTTGCCGGTCTTCCAGCCATTGCCTGATTTGCGGATCACGCGGCTGAAAAATGTGCAATTCCCGATGACCGCGTTGCAGCAGCGCGTAGACCGGCGGATCGCCGATTTCGGTCAGCCGGGCATAACCCATGCCCTCGTACATTTTGACCGCCTGCCTGACGCCCGTTAGCACCTTGCCGTTGCCTTCAAAGGCCGGGCCATGTTCAAAACAGTTGCCCTTCTCCATCAGATGCCGACGCAGCGCCATGACTGCGCCCTCCAGACTGGAGGGCTGTTTCGCCGGGTTTTCGTTCATTGCTCTATCCTCGATCACCGTTTTCAACCCCGCGCCGACCAGCGCCAGCGCGGGAAAGCCAAGTCGTTTAAGGATGCGCTGCTGCCGGGCTGGAACCCGGAGCGGCTTCATGACTCGCGGTCATCTGTTCCGCCTCATTGATCCAGCCGCCGCCCAGCGCCTTGTACAGATTGACCATCGCGATCAACAGATCGCCCTGGCTCTGGATCAGCGACAGTTGCGCGTTATAGCGGTTGCGCTCAGCGTCCACCACGGTCAGATAATCGGAATAGCCGTTCTGATAACGCAGCGTCGCCAGATCCAGATAACGTTGCAGCGCCTTGACCTGCGCCGTCTGATTGCGCAACTGCTCGCGCAACTTGGCGACTTCGATCAGGTGATTGTCTACTTCGGCAAAGGCGTTCTGAATGGTCTGCTGATAATTCAGCAACGCCTGTTGCTGCTGCGCCTCGGCGACCTGCAACTGACCGCTCAGCGCACCGCCGGTAAAAATCGGTTGCGCCAGTTGCCCGGCGAACTGCCAGGTCTTGGACGGGCCTTTGAACAAGTCGGACAGATCGCCACTGGCGGTTCCCAGCAGGCCAGTCAGCGAAATGCTGGGGAAGAACGCCGCCTTGGCCACCCCAATCCGGGCGTTGGCGGCGATCAACTGCTGCTCGGCCTGACGCAGGTCCGGGCGGCGTTCCAGCAGATCGGACGGCAGACCGCCAGGCACGGCGGGCAAAGTCAGATCCTCCAGCGCCTTGCCCCGGATGATCGGCCCCGGATTGCGCCCCAGCAGCACGCTCAATGCGTTCTCCTGCTGCGCGATCAATTTCTCCAGCACTGGAGCCTGCACCGCCGCCGCCTGATATTCGGCTACCGCCTGCTGGTAATCCAGTTCCGAAATCAGCCCGGCCTGAAACCGCAGGCGATTGATCCGCACCGATTCCTGCCGGGTTTTCAGGGTGGCGCGGGTGATGGTCAACTGCCGGTCGAAGTCGAGCAGGCGCACATAGCT
>JAAUTD010000315.1 GCA_012031845.1 Synechococcaceae cyanobacterium SM1_2_3 | reverse complement strand
GACGCTTGGGGCCGATACCGGAAATGTGGTCGAGAGCAGAAGTGGTGCGGGCTTTGGCCCGACGTTGGCGATGGCCGGTAATGGCGAAGCGATGCGCTTCGTCGCGGATTTGCTGCACCAGATGCAGTGCGGCTGAGTCGGCAGGCAGTATAAGCGGGCGATTTTGCCCGGACAAGAACAGCGTCTCCAGTCCAGGACGACGTTCCGGCCCTTTGGCGATGCCGACCGCCGTGACTCCCGTCACTTGTAATTCTTGCAGCATCGCGCTCGCCTGGGCCAACTGCCCCTTGCCGCCGTCAATAAACAGAATATCCGGCAAACGCCCCGGTTCTTCGCGCAAGCGCACATAGCGCCGGTGCAACGCCTGCCGCAGTGCGGCATAGTCATCGCCGGGCGCGATGCCTTCGATGTTATAGCGGCGGTAATCGGCTTTAATCGCGCCCTCCGCGCCGAACACCACGCAGGACGCCACCGTCGCCTCGCCGCCCGTGTGGCTGATGTCGAAACATTCCA
Source organism: Synechococcaceae cyanobacterium SM1_2_3 (assembly GCA_012031845.1). Classification (GTDB taxonomy): domain Bacteria; phylum Pseudomonadota; class Gammaproteobacteria; order Competibacterales; family Competibacteraceae; genus Contendibacter. The sequence continues at coordinate 4,026 of JAAUTD010000315.1, read as the reverse complement.
GCCGGGTCAGCGGTGAATCCAGCCCCAGCGCCTGTTGTAACGCCTGCAATCGCTGGCTCATTCCGGCCTGACTGGACAAATGCGCCGTCAGGGCGTGTTCGGCATTGCGCCGGGCCAAGTCCAGCCAGCGAGCGCGTTCACCGCGTGGATGGGTGCTGAGGGCGATCTTGCGGCCAGTACGCTCCTGGAACGCCTGAATCAGCACCGCCGCGTCGGCCAGTTCATGGCTGACCAGCAGCTCGCCCGGAATCTCCTTGTCGAGATAGTGCTGCGCCAGAAAAGCCCCTAGAACCGCGCTGGCGTCAGCGGCTTCCGGCAGGCGTGGAAAAAAGCCCTGATTGCCCAGCAGCCGTCCGCCGCGAAACATGAACACCTGTACGCAGGCCGATCCGCCCTGCACCGCGCAAGCCACCCCGTCCAGATCCCCGCTTTCGCCTTCAACGTGTTGGCGCTGCTGGATTTGCCGCAGATCAACAATCTGATCGCGGTAAATCGCCGCCGCCTCGAAATCCAGCGTCGCCGCCGCTGCTTCCATCCGTTGCGCCAAACCTTCAATCACCTGTCCGCTGCGCCCTTCCAGAAACAGCAACGCATCGCGCAATTGCTGCTGATAGCCCGCTTGATCGATGAAACCAACGCAGGGCGCGGTGCAACGCTTGATTTGATATTGCAGGCAGGGCCGGGTGCGGGCGCGAAAAAAGCTGTCTTCGCACGAGCGCAGCCGGAACACTTTTTGAAGCAGATTCAGGGTGTCGCGCACCGCATTGGCGTTGGGATACGGCCCAAATAGCGGCCGGCCCGCGCTTGGCGCCGCGATGAAGGGACAATCGCGGATAATCGCCGCCAGAAAGCCGAATGTAGGGATAGCCCTTGTCGTCGCGCAACAGGATGTTGTAGCGCGGCTGAAGCTGCTTAATCAGCGTACTTTCCAGAATCAGCGCTTCCGCCTCGGTATGGGTGACCGTCACCTCGATAGCGCGGATGTGCGTCACCAAGTTGATTGTTTTTGCAGAGGTCTGACGCTCGCGGAAGTAGCTGGCGACCCGGGCCCGCAGATTGCGGGCCTTGCCGACATAGAGCGTCTGGCCGCGTTCGCCCAGCATCCGGTAGACGCCCGGCAGAGTGGTCAGGGTTTTGACGAAGGTTTTGGGATCGAAAGTGGGCGTCATCATTCAAGCCTGCATAAAAAACGCCGGCGAGATCCGGCGTATTCAGTCCATGCTCCTGCCATTGCTCAGTTGTTGTCGCGGCGAATGTCGTACTTTTCCATCAACCGGTACAGCGTCATGCGCGACACGCTCAATTCCTGGGCGGCGCGGGCGATGTTGAAGCGGGTGCGCAGCAGAGTAGCCTCGATGGTCTCCCGATCCGCCGCCATCCGCGCTTCGTCCAGCGTCACGAAGCCTCGGCCTAGCGAACGTCGCTCCAGTTCCAAATCAGCGGGCGAAATGTAAGGCCCTTCGCTCAGCAGCACCGCTCGCCGGGTCCGGTTCATCAGTTCGCGGATATTGCCGGGCCAGTCATAGCGATTGATCACTTCCAGGGCTTCGCGGCTGAAGCCCTTGGCCACGGTTTTGACCTCGGCGGCGAATTTGTTGAAGAAATGGCGGGCCAGCAGTTCCACATCGCCCCGGCGCTCGCGCAGCGGCGGCACCCGCAAATGCAGCACATTCAACCGATAAAACAGGTCTTCACGGAACCGGCCATCGCGCACCGCCTGTTCCAGATTGGTATTGGTGGCGGCAATGACCCGAATATTAGCCGTGATGGCTTCGGTTCCACCAATGCGCCGGATGGTTTTCTCTTCGAGAAACCGGGCCAGTTGCATTTGCAGTTCCAGGGCGAGTTCGCCGATTTCATCCAGAAACAGCGTACCGCCAATGGCTGACTCGATCTGACCCAGGCGCTGCTCACTGGCCCCGGCGAATGCGCCCTTTTCATGCCCGAACAATTCGGAATTAAGCAGATTGACCGGCATCGCCGCGCAACTGAGGGTTATAAACGGCGCGGCCGCCCGGCTGGAATTTTCATGGATGGTGCGAGCAGTCTGTTCCTTGCCGGTGCCTACTTCGCCGGTGATCAGAACCGGCACATCAATTTCGGTGGCTTTCTGAATGCCGCGAAACAAAGTCTGCATGACCGTGCTGTTGCCGATCAGGCCAAATTGGGTCTCTGATTCGCGCTGTTGGCGCAAGTTGAGTTCCGTCAGTTCGGCCATGCCATAGGCATGGCCCAGGGCTACGGTCAGGCGCTGGATATCAATCGGCAGGGTTTGATAGTCATAGCAGCGTTCGGCAATCAGATTGGAGAGCGATTTGCGATCCACGCAGGGACGCGGCAAGGCAATAACCCACTGCATTTTCTGGCGAGCCTGCATCAAATCAACAATCCACTGGAAGGATCGCTCTGATTCACAGCTAAATAACAGGATAAAGCCGACCCGGAAGACTTGTTCAGTGAGCAGAAGCCGAGCCTCGCCCGAGTCCTGGGTCTGAGAGACTTCCCAATCCGCTGCCGAGATTTTTTCGATGAGTTCATTTTCAACCACAGCCGTGCTTAGAATTAGAAGTTTACGCATTACTTTTTACCCATAAGCCAATGGATTCTGTCGCCTGTGCCGAACCACGCTATGCACGGTTTCAGGCTTAATTTTGAATCAGTCCCCGTTTTTGGTATTTCAGGAAGAACGCCAATGATTAGGCCAGCGCCATCATGGATTCTATGACTAATTGCTGTTTTTATAGTATCGAGATTGTTGCTGTTTGTCACCTAAACACTACGCTTCATTCAGCCATGATTTGCCGCACCGACGGTGCATCCCGCATTGATTATCCGAGGAATCCCCATGTTCTATAGTGCGCTTCGCACCCTGTTATTCCAGCTCGATCCCGAAGCTGCGCATGACTGGACCCTGCGGCTGTTGCGTTCGACGCCAACGCTGTCCCTGAGCCATTTCTTCCCCTGTGTTCCGGCGGCGCCGCGCCGGGTGATGGGCCTTGATTTCCCGAATCCAGTCGGATTGGCGGCGGGACTGGATAAAAATGGCGAATGTATCAAAGCATGGTCAGCGCTGGGTTTTGGATTTGTCGAGATCGGCACGGTGACGCCGCGTCCACAGCCAGGCAATCCCAAACCCCGGCTATTCCGCTTACCTGCCGCTCAGGCGCTGATTAACCGGATGGGTTTTAATAACAAGGGCGTGGATTATCTGATCGAGCAGGCGCGTCAGGCCGATTTCAAGGGGGTGCTGGGCATCAATATCGGCAAGAACGCCGACACTCCGGTTGAACAGGCCGCAGACGATTACCTGATCAGTTTGCGCAAGGTGTATCCCTGGGCCAGTTACGTCGCGGTCAACATCTCCTCGCCCAACACGCCGGGATTGCGCGATTTGCAATACGGGGCGGCGCTGGATCGGCTGTTGGCGGCGTTGAAAACCGAGCAGCGACGGCTGGCCGATCACTATGGCCGCTCGGTGCCGCTGGCGCTGAAGATTGCGCCGGATATGGCCGACGCTGATTTGCCAACCATTGCCGATGCGCTGCAACGCTTTGATATGGACGCGGTCATTGCGACCAACACTACTTTTCCCGCGCTGGCGTGGAACATCTGCCGCATGCGGCTGAAGCGGGCGGATTAAGCGGCGCGCCGCTGCGGGATCGCGCTACGGTGGTAGTCCGGCAATTGCGCGGGATGCTGGGCGATGAGTTTCCAATCATTGCCGTTGGCGGAATCATGAGCGGGGCGGATGCCGCCGCTCGTATTGCGGCAGGCGCCAGTCTGGTGCAGATTTATACTGGTTTTATTTATCGCGGCCCTGATTTGATCCGCGAAGCGGTTATGGCGCTGCGCTGACTGCGCCGAACCCGAAGAACGATGCTCGGCTTGTGGCCAGCATTTGAGGCAGGACTTTCCTTCCATCCGTTCGACCTGACGCTTCGGCAAGCTCAGCGGTCGAAGGGCGTTCATCGGTAAAAAACGGGGTTCGACAGGTTCTCACCCTGAACGGTTTTTAAACCAGAAGCG
>JAAUTD010000314.1 GCA_012031845.1 Synechococcaceae cyanobacterium SM1_2_3 | reverse complement strand
GTTGGTCAGCACGTTGAGCGCCGCATCCGGCGTTTTTCACCTGCACCGCGCCCAGGGTGTGCCGCCAATGCCGGTGTACCGCTTCCAGAGCGGATTGTGCCGCCGCCGCGCCCCGGTAACGATGCACCAGGGTGCTGGCGTCATCCGCGCCGCCCGGCCACGCCGAGCCGGAACACCATTTCATGCTCCTGCCCGGCGGCGAGATCGAAACTCACCTGAATCGCCGCGCAGGCGTCCAGCGCCGCGCCGACCTTGCCGGACAACCGCGCCCGCATCATCGCCGCCGGATTGCGCAAAGTCCCGTTGCGCCCGATGAACTCGGTGCGGTCGCCGCTGAAAGTCCGCGCCGTATCATCCACGTCGAAAAAGGCGATGCGGTCGGCGAACTCGGTGTTGTACGGATTCCGCGCAAACAGTGCGCCGCTGGCCGGATCAATCTCGGTGATCAGGTGCAGCGCCGACTTTGGCCGCAGATCACCCAGCACCCATTCCACATAGCCGGTGGCCGACAGCCGCCGCGCCTGGCCCGATAGATTGCGCACCGTCAACACCGAGAGCTTGATCGGCGTGTCTACCGCCACATACACCCACAACTCTGAATAGATGCCGCCTTCGCTATGCTCGAACACGCTGTAACCGAACCCGTGGCGGGTGACATAGGGCGTTGCGCCGCCCACCGGCAGCGGCGTCGGCGACCAGAACTGGCCACTCTCTTCGTCGCGCAGGTAAAAAGCTTCGCCGCTGGCGTCGCTCACCGGATCGTTGTGCCAGGGCGTGAGGCGGAACTCGTGAGCGTTCTCGCTCCAGGTGTAGGCCATCCCGCTTTCGGAAATAACCGTCCCGAACCGTGGATTCGCCAGCACGTTGACCCACGGCGCTGGCGTAGTCTCGCCGGGCGCCAGCGTGATGACGTATTCGCGGCCATCGGGCGTGAATCCGCCCAAGCCATTGCCGAGGATCAAATCGCGGCGCGGCTCTCCGCTGATCGCTGGGCGTTCGGGATAAGGACTCCGGGTCGGACGCAAGCGCTGCATCCGCTTTCCAGCGGCCCACGGCGGTTAAGCTGTTCCAGCAGCGTGCCCCGGCTGTCGCTGAGAATCACCCGCGCCACAGTTTGAAACAGGATGCGATCCTCACTCGAAATCTGATCAGCCGGGCGGATAAAGATGCCGCCGGGCCGATCCATCACATGGGCTTCAACGCCTGCCGCAATCAATCCCAGGATTTGATCATGAAGCTGTTGCCGATAACCGGCTTGATCTTCATTCCAGATCACCAAATCCACGGTCAATCCTTTCAACCGCCAATAGGCGTGAGCCTGCACCAGTTGATGAACCAGTTCGATATTCGTCGGATCGGCAATCTGCACCAGCACAATCGGCACGTCGCCGGAGACCGCGTGACTCCACAACCCGGATTGCCCCCGCCGATTCTGGCTGAGAATGCTGGCGGCGGCGCGCAGCGAGGCATTGGTATAGAGGATCGAGTTCGCCAGCCGCTTGTACAGTTGCACATCGGATTCGGTGGCGTTGATCTGCCGCAGCACCACTTGACTATGCGTCCACGCCAGATCGAAAACCCGATCCGCCAGCCGTTGATCCTGATATTTCTCGACCAGGCTCACTGCAACGTCACGGGTGTCGCCAATGCCAGTGACCCGATCAATCGTGGCGAATTGATCGGGATCAAGCGTGATCCGATAGCGGATCGCGACGATGGGGTCCAGCACCGAACCGGCGCTACCCGACAACGCCGCGTCCGCGCTGATCAACGCCTGGGCGCGGCAGCAGTGCGGCCGCGCCCGATAAACTGCATCCGATCCGTCTCGTAGGATACTGGGCCGCAGTCGGCCCCGCGCACCACCATCAAATGAAACAGCCACGGCGAAGCCTCATTCTGCGAACGCGGGCGGCGGTTACACAAAATCGCCGGATGCGGATCAAGAATTTCGGTCTGCACAAACAGGTTGCTGAACGCTGGATGCAGCACGTCGGCAGCGGATGAAGCAAGCACCACTTCCGCATAACTGGTGACTTCGATGACCCGGCGGGTCCGGCCGTGATTGGTGAGGCGCACCCGGCGCAGTTCGATGTCATCTTCCGGGGAAATGGCAATCTCGGTATAGGACTCGATCTCGTGATCGCGGCGGCGAAATTCGGCGCGGCCTTTGGAGAAAATCGCCTCGTAACGATCCGGCGGTTGCAGCGTCGGCTGATAAGCGGTTGACCAGAACTTGCCGCTCGCCACATCGCGCAGATAGCAGAACGCGCCCCAGGAATCGCAGGTCGTGTCTTCGCGCCAGCGGGTGACGGCAAGGTCTTTCCAACGGCTGTAACCGCCGCCCGCATTCGTCACCATCACATGGTAGCGGCCATTCGATAATAACTGCACTTCCGGGATGGGCGTATGAGGACTGTCAAACGCCCGTATGGGCGCTTCCTGACCACCCGCCGGATGGAAATCGCTACTTTCGTCGGCGGCGTGCGAATAGAACGCCGTGGTTTTGGGAATGCGCTCCTGAAGCAGCAAAGCGGTGGCCTGGAACAGCGGCGCTGATTCAAAGCGCTTCTGCATCGGGCGGTCCAGCAGCAGATAGGCCAGCGAGAGAAAACTCATGCCCTGATGATGGGCCATGAACGAACGCACGACCGCGCTCGCTTGTCCACGCGGCAACCGGGAGGGCGTGTAGTCAATCGCTTCGTAGAAGCCAAATTTCCCTTCAAATCCGGCGGCGGCGAGGCGCTGCAAATTCAGGCACGCCGCTTGCGGAGCCACCATCAGCGCCAGCGCCGAGGCATAGGGTGCAATCACCAAATCCTCGGCCAGTCCGCGTTTGAGTCCCAGACCGGGCACGCCGAAAGCGCGGTACTGATAATTGAGATGCACGTCAACCGTGTTGTAGCCCGATTCCGAGACACCCCAAGGGATGCCGCACTGCTTGCCATAGGCGATTTGCCGGGCCACCGCCGCCTGACAGGTTTGGTCGAGCAGCGTGTTTTCATAAGTCGGCATCACCAGCAGCGGCATCAGGTATTCAAACATCGAACCGCTCCACGACATCAGCGTCGGTTCGCCCCCGGCAATCGTCAGCAGACGGCCCAAGGCAAACCAGCTTTCCTGCGGCAGTTGGCCCTGCGCAATCGCCACGAAACAGCCTAACCGCGCCTCCGACGCCAGCAGGTCATAGTAACTGGCATCCTGCCGCCGTTCGCTGACGTTGTAGCCAATCGCCAGCAGATGCCGCGACTCGTCAAACAAAAAGCCGTAGTCCATCTGGGCCAGTTCGCCCGCCTGCAACGCCAGGCGCTCGATTGTCGCGATCCGCTCGCAAGCGCGGCGGCTGGCGTCCTGAAGAGTCGGAAATATCTCCATCTCCAGCGCGGCTAACTGGCGTAGTGTCGGAATTGAAAATCCCCCCTGCTTCGCCTCCCCCCTTTGGAAAAGGGGGGCGTGGGGATTCTGCCAGCACGGCGCGAGGAACAGCAATTCATCCAGGGTAATACGACATTGCCGGGCCAACGCTTGCGCCCATTCGTTCGCTTCGCTATCAACATTGACTCCCAGCACAACCACCGCGTTTTCTGCATCAGCCGTCAGCGACTCAAGGCAAAGTCGCGCTGCCATCAACGTGGTTGGGGGGCGCAGCGGACGCCGACTCCAGCGTTTGCTGAAAGCGGGTAAGCGGAATCGGTAACTCGGCTTTAAGCGCATCAGTCAGAATCCTGAAGGTGTCGCCGATCCCGTCCAGCCAGCGGGCGCTCAGAACCGGATCATCCATCAGCGCCAGCAAACCCGGCTGCAAGGTCAGCAGACAGCCCGCCAGATTGCCGCTGTCCACCGATGAAATGTACGCCGGTTGCAGCGGCTTGAGTGACTGCGTGTCGTACCAGTTAAAGAAGTGACCGCGATACCGTTCCAGACCGTCCATTGTCCGCAGTGCGCACGAGGTGCGTTCGATAAGGCATCCAACCGGAATATAGCCAAAATCATACGCGGCCAGATTCGCCAGCAGCGACAGGCCCATATTGGTCGGCGAGGTGCGATGCGCGACTGCGACCGGCTGCTCCTGATAGTTATCGGGCGGCAGCCAATAGTCTGCCGGGCCTACGAAGGTCTCAAAGAACGCCCAGGTTTTGCGGGAAACCGAGCGGAGAAACAAGGCTTGGTCCGCCGTCAAGGGCGCTTTGCGCCGAATCAGCGGGCGGCTGATCCACCAGGCGATAGCGGGCGAAGCCAGCCACAGCAGCAAAATCGGTCCCGCTATCGCCAGCGCCGCCGGTTTCGCCAGCGCCAGACCCAATGCCATGACGAGCGCCAGCGCCGGAGCAAATCCCATCATCCGGTAGAAGGCGACCAAATCCCGGCGTTGATGATGATCGCCCGATGATGTCCATTCCAGCAGATGTTGATGGGTGATCTGCATCCGCCAGATCGTGCAGATCATCGCTTTAAGACTGAAGTACGCCTCGTAAGGGAGGCAGACGAAGGCAAATGCCGTCTGCGTCAATTGCCGGCCCGCCGACCGCACCGCCGCCGCGCCATGCTGGCTCCAGCG
>JAAUTD010000313.1 GCA_012031845.1 Synechococcaceae cyanobacterium SM1_2_3 | reverse complement strand
TTGCGTGGATGATGATCTGGCCGCCCGGCTGCGTGATCGCTTTCCTGAACAGTGCGAGATGGTGAAATACGGCGTTTCCACCGAAGAGGCGCGGCGCTTCGGGCTGCCGTGCGGCGGAACCTTGCAGATGGCGGTAGAGCCGATCACGACCGCTGCCGCCTTGCAACCGGCGCTGGCCGGGGTGGAACGCGGGCAACTGTTGGCTCGGCGGCTCCAGATTGCGACCGGCGCAGTGACCTATGTTCCGGCGACGCTGGGCGCTGTTTCCAATTTCGACGGCCAGACGCTCACCCGGATTTTCGGCCCGGGCTGGCGGCTGCTGATCATTGGCGCGGGTCAAACTTCGCGGTATCTGGCGCAAATGGCCCAGGCGCTGGATTATCAAGTGCTGATCTGCGATCCCCGCGAGGAATACGCCCGCGATTGGGCGGTAGCCGAAGCCGAATGGCTGCCAGGAATGCCCGACGACGTGGTGCGGGCCATTGAACCGGATCAGCGCACCGTGATCGTGGCGCTGACTCACGATCCCCGGCTGGACGACATGGCGCTGATGGAGGCGTTGAAAACCGAAGCGTTTTACGTCGGGGCGCTTGGTTCCATGAGCAACACGATCAAACGTCGCGAACGGCTGGCGCTGCTGGACGTGACGCCAACTGAGTTGGCGCGGCTGCACGGCCCGGTCGGCTTGCCTATCGGCAGCCGCACCCCGCCGGAAATCGCCGTCTCTATCCTGGCCGAGTTGACCGCCTTGCGCCACGGCACCCGGCTGATTCCCGCTGATTCCGGCGACGCGGGCCGATGAAGCAGGGGATTCTGCTGGCGGCGGGCTTCTCCCGGCGCTTTGGCTCCAACAAATTGCTGCAACCGCTGGCGGATGGAACGCCGCTGGCGCTGGCGGCGGCTTGCCGGTTACGGCTCGCCGCGCCAGAGATATTAGCCGTCGTCAATGCCGATACCGCCGAACTGGCTCGGCTGTTCGAGCAGAACGGCGTCCCGGTCACCGTTTGCCCACACGCGGAAGCCGGAATGGGCGCGAGTCTGGCCTGGGCGGTCAGCAAAACCTCTCACGCATCGGCCTGGATCATCGCCCTGGCCGATATGCCGCTGATTCAGCCCGCGACCATTGCCCAAGTCGCTGCCGCTCTTGCCGATCCCACCGCGATAGCGGTCCCGGTGTTTCAGGGCCAGCGCGGGCATCCGGTCGGGTTTGGCCGCGCCTATTTCGAGGAGCTGGTTCAGTTGAACGGTGATCGTGGCGCACAGGCGCTGCTGCGGAATCATGCCGAACGGGTTCAACGGCTGGTTTGCCATGATCCGGGCGTGGTCATGGATATTGATGCGCCCGCCGATCTGGATTGGCTTTCACGCCTGACCGTTGACTCGACGGCTGTTTCTTAAACGCCATCACGGATTGACTGTATTCATGACAGGACTTTCGCTCCATCCGTTCGCCCTGAGCCTGTCGAAGGGCATTCATCGGAAAAATTGGGGTTCGACAGGCTCACCCCGAACGGTTTTTGAATCCGAAGCGAAAGTTCTGTCATGATTGACATTCTGCTTCCGGCGGCGCGCGGCCATTGAACTGGCGTTGTTTGTGCTGCTGCCGGTGATGGTGTCATGCTGTCGCTGATGCGGTTGCTGGAAGCCAAGGGGTTGCTGGATTGGATCGTGGCCCGGCTGGCGTCCACGGTGCGGCCGTTTGGACTGACGGGTCTGGGGCTGTTCGCGGCGCTGCAAATCAACTTGGTCAGTTTCGCCGCGCCCGTCGCCACCTTGGCGATGATGGAGCAGCGCGGCGCTTCGGATCGGCATCTGGCGGCCACGTTGGCGATGGTGTTCGCAATGGCTCAGGCGAATGCCAGCTTGCCGCTGGCCGCGCTGGGTCTGGATTGGGGGCTGACGCTGCTGTTCTCGGCGCTGGGTGGTCTGGCGGCCGCCGCCGCGACCTATCATGGCTTTGGCCGCGGCCTGTCCAGTGCAGAAAATCTCACCGATGACACCATTCATCACGCTGCTGCCGAAGGGGCCAAGGCATCCTGGACGTGATCAACCGGGCGGGAGCCGAAGCCTTCAAAATCACTATCGGCGCGATTCCGCTGCTGGTGTTGTCGCTGGTGTTCGTCACTGCCCTGCGCCAGATCGGCGCGGTGGATGCGCTGACGCACAGCTTGACTCCGGTGCTGGGAACGCTGGGCCTCGATCCGGCGCTGATCCTGCCCACGGTGGTCAAGTATCTGGCGGGCGGCACCGCGATGCTGGGCACGGTGGATGAGTTGTTGCGCCAGGGGCAGTTCACCCCAATCCTCCTGAATCAGAGCGCCGGGTTGCTGATCAATCCGTTCGATTTGCCCGGCGTGGCGATTCTGGTGTCGGCCGGTCGCCGGGTTGCCGGAGTCTGGAAACCCGCCGCTCTGGGCGCTGGCGTGGGGATTGCGCTGCGTGCGCTCGGACACGCGCTGTTGGCGTAATTGTGCTTTGGTCGAAATCCGTTTGTTACCGATGGATGCCCCTTGACCACTGAACGCGCCGAAGCATCAGAGCGAACGGATGGCGCGAACGTCCTGTATCCAATAGCGTCCCTGCGTCAGGCATTGCATCGGGTATGACCGCGCTATATCGCGGCAACCGTGAAATAGCGCGGTTGATGTTCTCTCGCTGGTAGGTTCTGGAAAGAAAATTCATCATCATCTGATTGATAGATAACGATATTAATTTTATTTTGGACATTGGCACGGGATTTGATACCTGTTCAAGTGCGAATAGGGTCATCCCGCCCAACGCTCGATGCCTTCAATGCTTCCAAATTTAACCTTTGTCAGGAGTTACGCCATGAACAGCAAAACCATCGCTCAATCCGCCCTCGCCAGCGTTATCGCCCTGGGTCTGCTGACCGCCGCTGGTCAGGCCAGCGCCGCTGACAAGGATGCTGAAAAATGCTACGGCGTGGTCAAGGCCGGCAAGAACGATTGCGGCGCCAAGGGGCACGCTTGCGCCGGTATGGCCACCAAGGACGGCGCCAGTGACGAATGGGTTTATCTGCCCAAGGGCACTTGCGAAAAGATCGTCGGCGGCAGCCTGACTGCCAAGATGTGAGATTCGGCTTATGACCGCCAGGCCGGCTTCCGCCGCGCTTGGCCCCGGCCTGATTCCGGCCCGTGCCGGAATCGGCCTGCGGGCCGATCACTATGACGCGGTGCTGGAAACTCGGCCCGCCGGTCGGCTGGCTGGAAGTCCACAGCGAAAACTACTTTGGCGCAGGCGGCAAACCGCTGAACATTCTGGAGCGGGTCCGCGCCGATTATCCGCTGAGTCTGCATGGCGTCGGTTTGTCGGTGGGATCCACCGATCCACTGGATCAGCGGCACTTAACCGCGTTGAAGAACCTGATCCGGCGCTTTGAACCCGCGCTGGTTTCCGAACATTTGTCCTGGGGTTCAGTAGATGGCCGCCACTTTAATGATCTGTTGCCTTTGCCTTATACCGAAGAGGCGCTTGATCATTTCTCGGAGCGAGTCATTGCCGTTCAGGATTTTCTGGGTCGGCAAATCCTGATCGAGAATCCCTCCAGCTATTTGCATTTTGTGGAATCGGTGATTCCCGAATGGGAATTTTTAGTCGAAGTCGCCCGGCGCAGCGGGTGTGGTCTGTTGCTGGATGTGAACAACATTTATGTCAGCGCCCGCAATCATGCTTTTGACGCCAATGCTTATTTGCGGGCGATTCCGCTCGATCTGGTGCAGGAAATTCATCTGGCCGGATTTGTCGTTAATCGCTTTGATGACGGCGAGATTTTAATTGACACCCACAATCAGCCGGTTTGTCCAGCGGTTTGGGCGCTGTATCGCCAGGCGGTGCAACGCTTCGGCTCGATTCCAACCCTGATCGAGTGGGATACTAATTTGCCGACATTGGCGGTGTTGGTGGCGGAAGCGGAACAGGCCGACGCCATTGTTCTGGAGGAGCGCCATGCCAAGGCTGCGTGAACTGCAACAGGATTTTGCCGCTGCGGTGCTGGACGGGGCGCAGAACGGATTCGAGCGTCATATCCAAGCAGCCGGTTTGAGCGGCGTCCGGCGCTTGCAGATCTATCGCAATAACACCCTGCTGAATCTGACCGCATCGCTTAGAGCCACTTATCCCGTGATCTGTCGTTTGGTCGGCGATAGCTTCTTTGATTATGCAGCGGCGCAATACATCGCCGCTTATCCGTCCCGTTCAGGTGATTTGGAGGAATTCGGCGGCGATTTCGCCCGGTTTCTGGAATCCTTCGCCCCCGCCGCCGATTTGGTTTATTTGCCCGATGTCGCCCGGCTGGAATGGATTTATCGCCAGATTTTTTATGCCGCTGATCATCCGCCACTGGATTTGACTGCGCTGGCGCAAGTGCCCGCCGAACAGCAGGCCGATCTGCATTTTCAACTGCATCCCGCCGCCCGTTTACTGGAATCGGTTTTCCCAATTCTGCGGATTTGGCAAGTGAATCAGACCGATTACGCGGGCGATGCGGCAGTGGATTTGACGGCGGGCGGAATCAAACTGCTGGCGTTGCGCCGCGATAATTA
>JAAUTD010000312.1 GCA_012031845.1 Synechococcaceae cyanobacterium SM1_2_3 | reverse complement strand
GCGCAGAATGTGCAGAATACCTTCCAGTGCCGCGCGGTTCTTAACCGCCGGCGGACGCCCCCGACGACCCTCCTCGGGGGGCAAACGCCGGTTGATCTGTTCAAATTGCTCGTCCGTGAGGTAATACAATCGATCCATGCCCAACTCCTCTAGCCGTGGGTGACAGCCAGCAGTTTCGAGCACGAAGCATATTTTGTGAACACGGCCTAGCCTCCTGCTGCTGGCGCTGCGCGGCCCGTTGTGCATGGGCCTCGTCATGCGCCTGCGCTTTGCCCTGAAGCCACAACCCCAATCGTTGCCAGCCCTGGGCGCGGGGGTCGGCCCGATCCTGTTCTTCGCGCTGCTCGGTCAACCGGCGGCGCAACCCATCCTCTTCCTCGGTTTGCCGGTCATGGAGTTTTTGCCGTTCCAGATCGTGCCGCTCAATGATGCCCTCATTCTGTTCGGCATGAACGCGCACACTGGCATGGCGTAATTGCTCCTCGATCTGTCCTTGGTGCTGGTAGCGGCGTTCTTCCGGGCTGAGCGGAGCCTCGGCCTGAACGGGCTGCGCCTCGGTCGGGGCCGGGCGCTTGAGGGCGTCGTAACGACCGGGGGCGCGATAGTGCTGCGTCCGTTCGCCACGGTCGGGGGCCGGGGCGGAACAGCGGGCCGGTTGTCGTTGGCGGGCTGGGATGGCGCACGGCTGGAGTCCGGGGGCGGCGTGGCGTTCCGCTCACCGTCGCGTTCGGCCACGGGTGCATCGGGCGCGGGTGTCTTGGCGGTTCGATCTGAATCAATGTCGCGGCTGTGCATGGTCTCGCCCTGCGGGGGGCCGGTCGCAGACGTGCGGGCCGCGCTCAAGCCCCGCGCCTGCAAACGGGGTGTGTGATGAAAATGCTGATTGCGGGTGTTAACCGCGCTCAAGCCCCGCGCCTGCAAACCCTGCCAACTATAGGACTTGCCTAAATCGCTGCCCTTGAAGGCCACGCCCTCAACGGCAAAGCTAAAACCGTTCATCCGTCCCGTGCGCGCTACGTTCGCCCGCACCTCCACCCCTTGCGCGGTCAAGCGGGCGGCGAACGTCTCCAAGTCGGGCCGGTCATGCAGGGCCGCATCGATCAAACCGCGCAACCGGACACGCGGGGCGTCCGATCCGGTGCGCTCGGCGCGGCGGGTTTCCGCACTCGTCATGGCCTTGCGCTCGGCGCGGGCGTCACCGAGTCCGGGCGTGATCGTCAACCCGTGCCGCCGTTCCAGCTTCTTGCACGCCTCAATAGCGCGGCGCGCTTCCCATTTCCCGTGCCACACCTGGCCGTCCAGATTGATCCGGCTCGCCACCAGATGCACATGATCATGGGCGGTGTCCTGGTGGCGCACGGCGACAAACGGTGTCTTGTCGCTAAAGCCCATCTCCTGAAGATAATCGCCCACCACGGCTTGCCACTGCGCCGGGGTCAAGCGTTCCCCTTCCGGCAAGGACAGCGAACAGTGCCAGACCGGGCGGGTCACGTCCGGTCGTAACTGCCGAATCGTAGCCAATTCGGCGGCCAAGGTTCGGGCGTCGCGGCCATCCAGATTCCCGGCTACAAGCTCCGGTTTTTTCTCGCCGGTCGCTTTGCGCCCTTCGTCCAGGATGTAATTCAGCGCGCCTCGAAATCCCTGTCCTCGGCTGATCTTAGGAACCATAAAGAATCGAGTTAATCGATCAACTTCACGCCAATCAAGGCGCGGCGTAATTCACCAAGCGCCTGTTGAATTTCCGCAATGGGCAACGAATCACCCGCATTAAGCCGGTGCGCGATTTGATTGAGATTGCCGCCGATTCGGCTCAACTCAACCCACGCCGTTTTATTCAATTCAGGAATAGACGGGGGCAACCGGGACAAACCTGCTTCCCGCAAATAAGCGGCGGGCCGTAGGTGAACAGCGGCGGCGCGTTTCTCAATCTCGGCCTGTTCAACGGGCGTCATAAAAACGCTCAGACGCTGCGCCCGCAACTGCTCGGCCTTGAATGGCGGTGGCCCTCGGCGGCGTTTGGATGGACGGTCGGCAGTCATAAGCAGAGCCTGTTTTTAAGCAAGTGGAGCGTAGCGGAACGCGCAGCGCCAAGCCTAGCGCGGCGCGAAGGGGTGCCGGGTGAAACGGCCAAGAGAAACCGACTGGAAGGAGGTTACACCTTGTTCCTGACCTGCCGCCGCATCGCCCATGCAGTCTAGCAAGGCAAGCACGGCCAAAACAGCCTGCCTATACTTCCGGCTTCACTGCGAGAAAGGAGCTTTGTTGATATGGCGCTGCGCGTCTGGTTCGTGATTGCTTTGATATTGCCCGCCCTCATCGCCTTGCAGATTGTTTCGGCGATTCCACAGCCCAGTCCGCATTGCTCGGAAGGTTATCGGCCCGGTGTGGTGATGGATTTAGACTGGGGAGGAGAAGTCGTCGCCTGTGTGGAAACATTTAATCCCCGCCGCTATTTGCCAAGTACGGTGATACCGCCGCTTTGGAAACGGCTGGTGGATGCGACCGTATTAAATCCTTTCATTTATGGATTGCTCGCGCTGCATCTCGTCATTGCCTTAATCATCTACACACCCGTGACTATTTTCTGGGTCTTCATTGGCTTTCCGCTCGCCACCATGCGCGCCTATTACAGCGCCATCGCGGCCTGGGATGAATTCGGGGCGCGGCGGGCGCTGATTAGGCGGCGTTTATTTCCCGGCAAAACCACCAGCACCCAAGAGTTCCAATCGGAATCCAACAATCTCGGTTCGGCGTTTTTCGTGCCGGAATCGGCGGCGGCGGCGCTGCGGGAAGCCGCCCTTCGGCAAAGCGGGACGGTGGCGGCCTTGGGCTTCTTCGGGGATGGGCCGCTGTCCTGGACTACCGACAAGCATGTGCTGATCCTCGCCTCGTCGCGGTCGGGCAAGGGCGTCAGCCTCATCATTCCCAATCTGCTGACCTATCCGGGCGGCGTTTTCGTCCTTGACCCCAAGGGCGAAAACGCCCGCGCCACGCTGCGGCAACGCGGCGCGTTCGGGCCGGTGGCCGTCCTCGATCCGTGGGACGTGGCCCGGCTGCCGCCCGCCAGCCAAACCGCCCGGCGCGGCTTCAACCCGCTCGCGGCCTTGCTCGACGATCCCGACCGGATGCCCACGGCGGCGGCGCTCGCCGGGGCCTTGGTCATCGGCCAGGATGACCATTGGAACAACGCCGCCCGGCTGTTATTGCGCGGCATCCTGCTGCATGTCCTCACTTCCCCGGTGTACGAGGGGCGGCGGGATTTAGTCACCCTGCGCGGCCTGCTCATGGGCACGGCGCCTGCCGATCTGTTCGCCGCCATGCGCGCCAATCCGGCGGCGGGCGGTCTGGTGCAACAATGCGGGGAAGGCTTCGCCAGCACGCCCGATGTCGAACTCGGCTCCATCGTCTCGGCGGCGCGGGTGCAAACCATGTTCCTGGACGATCCCGCCCTGCAAAACGCCTTGCGCGAACAAGGCAACGGCATTGATTTCGGCCAGTGGCGGGATGATGTCCCGCTCTCGGTATTCGTCTGTCTACCCGCGCCCTACATGCAGACCTTCAGCCGGTGGCTGCGGCTGGTGGTCACTGCCGCCTTGAATAGCCTCACCACGCGCCAGCACCGCCTACAGCGGGCCGTCCAGTTCCATCTGGATGAATTGGCGACCCTGGGCCGCCTGGAAGCCGTAGAGACCGCCATAGGGCTGGCAGCGGGCTATGGCGTGCAGGTGTGGAGCGTGTTTCAAGACCTGGGGCAAATCCGCGACCTGTACCGCGCCCGTGCGCCCTCGTTCTGGAGCAACGCCGGAATCCGTGCCGTGTTCAACCTGCAAGACGTGGAAACCGCCGAATACGTCTCGCGCCTGGCCGGAACCACCACGGTTCAGGTTTACAGCTCGCAACGCAGCGCCATTGGCCTGATCGGGGGCGGCACCTCCGCCCCAACGGCGCGGCCCCTGGTGCTTCCCGATGAAGTCATGATGCGCTACGCCAAAGGAACCCTGCTGGTGCTGCTGGATGGCATCTCGCCCATTGAAGCGCGCCGGGTGCCGTATTACGAAAACCCGAACCTGCGCGGCCTCTGGGATGACCCGCGCTAAGACCAAAAGCCGGGAGGGGGGCGTTGCCCCCCTGTGACCCCCCAGGATATTTACAACAGGGTAACGAACGGAAATTTTTCGGCTGGCGGGGCCGCGTTGAAATCGGTAGGGTCTGGGTACGGTACAGGGTGGGAACCCGATGACCGTACAGGGTAACACCGGGGCGCGGCCTTCTTTCGTGGAGGGCTGCGCTTTCGCGTTCTAAGGCCCGTAGGATGGCTTGAAGTGTTCAGGGGGTAGGCGAAGTAGCTTTCTTCCCCTACAGGCCATTCCTGGGCCTTCCTAGCGGCTTCTGCGGGCATATTCTTGATTGGTGGCGGTTCGGCCTTCGCCCTGAAGACCGTCTTTTGCTTTTTTGGCGGGTTCGATCTCCCGACCCCGTTACCTTGTTGCAAATATCCTGGGGTGAATGCCAGCCTAACGGCTGGCAGAGGGGCAACGCCCCTATTTCTTGAAAGATTTCATACGC
>JAAUTD010000033.1 GCA_012031845.1 Synechococcaceae cyanobacterium SM1_2_3 | reverse complement strand
AAGCTATTTCAAGTTTACAATGAACGGCGCCCACATTCCTCGCTGGACGGCAAAACCCCCGATAGCGTGTACTTTAATTCACTGCCGATCCAGCAGGCAGCCTAAACCGCAGAAACCCACTTAAGCCCGGTAAAATCCTGTCCAACAAACCGGGGCCACCGCTCACCCTGAATCTGGGGGTTTTTCCCGTTCGAATCAGTGATCGTTCCAAACGCGGCGCGGACCTCTGCGGTGTCCGGCAGCCGCACCTTCGACCCGTCGACCGCCAGAATCCGAAAGCCCCAAAAGGTCCGAAAGTCCGCGTCCCGATAGCGGCTTTCCACCACCGCCTTCTGGTTCAGTTCGATGAACGCCGTGTGCTTCACTTTATAGCGAGCTTGCGAAAATGCACTCGCGGTGACCGGATCGGCGGTCAACCAAGCCATGACTTCGTTAACGACATTTTGCAGAGATTTCACGCTTTTCCTCAGAATCAGGACCAGCACCACAGCCAACGGCAAGCAGCGCACCCGCGTGAACGCCGGGTTGCTTGTGTGATGCCGACTTTTAAACCCCTTGTCGGTGAGCAGGCGACGGGTGGTTTCTATCGTGTATGTAGCCCGGTTCATCGGTGACTCCCAAGGGATTTGGAGTCACCGATATGGGGGCGACTGGGCTTAACTTAATGGCAGTGACGCCGGAGCGTGGGAACGAGAAGATTCCTTCCAAATGTCAAAGTTGGATTTGCTACGGAGTAACCGCTTGATCGCCCAGTCAAACGTGATCTGCTGGCGCATGGCAGGAGTTTCTCAGTTAGGTTTGGTCATTTTTCCAGTAATTTATCAGGTTTATTGTAAAAATGACCGGTTTCAAGATTGAGTTCTTTTATGAGTGACTCCTTTAGACAAGAATACTCATTTCGCTGATACTGATAAAAACATCTGTTTAATGAGTATAGCACTTTAAATATAAGTTGAACGTCGCCATAAATAAACTCATTATTAAATTTATAATTTCTTGTCAATTCCGGTGAATATTCCTGAAGCCGGGCCATAATTTCAAGCAGATATTGTTCGCTTAAAAGAGGGTTGTCAGGATTCTGTTTTGCATACGCAAACAGCAAACCAATGCTCTTAACCACATTTGTCAATGGCTGGCCGTGTTTAAATGCCGCTTCAAACAGCGCAACATTTTTCTTTAATACAGTTATTGCTGATATGATGTCTTTTTTTATTTCGGCATAAAAAAAAAGCGACCGCCATATTAAGACTGACTAACCACCGTATCCCTGAGAAAGTTTCATCATTGTCAAGTTGTAAACCAATCTGATCCGCGCACGTTATTACATCAAAATCACCTTTCAAATCAACAATTTTTGGGTTGTTGATAATTCTATGCGTGATGACACATAAAGCGGATGCCCTGATATAAGGGCTATCATATTTTTCAAGCGCCTGTATCGACAACTGATAAAGTAAACTCGGGTCTTGCACTCTACTGAAGGGATCTTGAACATTTTTGAAAAAATCATGTTCTGTTGCTATTAAATCCAGGTATGACTGGGGTACAGATGTATTCATACAGCGATTTGACTGAATTGAGTAAATAGACGACAGTCGTTTAATCAAATCTGTTTCTTTACCAAACTCGATATTTTCAATCATCACGTTATCTCTAGCCCAAACAGAATATTTAGGTGTAAATACTGAAAAGCAATCAATAAGATGGGGGCCTCCTCCCCAATTAACCTGTTCCTGGCTGATACACTTCAAATTGCTGCGATGACAATAATCTTCAAACAAGCTGGACATCATGCTGGCACGCGCGCATGAGTAGGGCCTGAGACTTCCTGATAGTGGGCCAGATTGGAGTGATGAATAAAACCAATTCCATTAGGTTTTAGCTTTCTTGAAAGCTGTTCCAGATATTTCTCAATAACATCAGCTTCCGAATGTACCAGAGAGTCAAAACTAAAAACAAAATCAATGGACTTATCATCAACAATTTCTAATGATTTTCCATCATTAACGTAATAGATGATATGTGAATCAGCCGCAAATCTTTTTTTACATGCGTTGATACATTTTTCACTCAAGTCGACAACAGTAAGATGTTTACACCAATCCTTCAGATAGTTTGTCCAGCGACCAAATCCTGGCGCAATCTCAAGAATTGCACCTGCTGGAACAAAGGCATGAATACGCGGTAATATCGCAAAGAACCATTGAGCTTCGGACCCGCCCCACGCTGAAGACCATTCTTCTCCCTGTTGTGTCCATGCGTAATTTTTATTCCAGATTTCCTTATTTCTTTCAACGGTAGCCATACAGCGCTCCTAATAAAAAAGTTGTGGGATTTAATGCAGTTTCTGATAATTTTTTTGGAGTCGGTTTTTAGCGGGGCGCATTAGGACGGTTCGCCCTCATACAAAGCCAAATGAGCGGCAAGCGCCTCGGCAGGTGGAGCAGGCTGTCGCAGACCGGCCGCCAGCCGTTCCCAGAGTCCCGGTTCAGTCATCGCCCGCTGGACCGTCTGAACCAAATCCTGGGGATCGCGGGCGCGAAAATGCAGGCCCGACACTTCATGCGTCACTTTCTCGGCCATCCCGCCCAGATTTGGGCAGATCACCGGACGACCCAAACGGAACGCTTCCTGAATCACCAGTGGGGAGTTCTCCCACCAGATCGACCCCATCACCACCCAGTCAATAGCCGCCATCAAACCGGGCAGTTCCTCCGGCTCATAAGGACCATGCCAGCGCACCCGCTTTGTATTGGCGTTGAGCAGATCACGAATACGCCGCTCGAATGCCTCACCAAAACGATCTAAACCGCCGCCGAAAATATCCAGCGACACTCTTTTAAGCGACTGGGGCAATCGGCTGAAGGCGTCGATCAGCAGATCGACGCCTTTATAGGGCGTCAGTTGACCGAAGTAGGCGAAACGGCTCCGGCTTTCACCCTCATTCAAGGAACGGGGCGGCAGACGGGGAGCTTCAGCGATCAGGTTTTCCAACACCCTCAGGCGCTCGGCGGGAAGACCCCAACTGATATAGCGCTGGGCCAGAAAATGGCTGGGGGCAATAAAGCAATCCACCAAGGCAAAGAAGCTCTTGATGTAACGTTCGCGCAAAAAAAACTCGGTTACTGGACGTTCGGGAAGCAGCGGTGACAATCCAGTGGACTGGATCGGTAACACAAACTACGGTCAGTCTTGATCATTTGCCCGTTGTGGACGCACAAGGCCATAAATTCATGCAGGGTTAAAATAATTCGGGCGTTGGGGCAAACCCGCCGGGCTACCCTAATAAGTTCCACACCCAAGATAAAATAGTGGTGAAAGTGAATGGCATCAGGGCGCAGAGTTCGCAGCAGGGCGGCTAAATCTCCGCGGTCGTCCAGACTAATGCTGGCATTCAAAAACATGATTTCGGCTTGACTGGTGATCAGATATTCCCGAGGGCTAATAGCCGTGACCTGGTTGACCGCATCGAACAGGTTGGCGGCGGCGCAACCAGCGAAAAAGGCTTCATGTCCGGGTAAGGCATTAATGTCTCGATACAGCGCATAGGCCGCCAGTTCCGCCCCACCCTTGCTGAACCGGGGATGACCGTGACTCAGAATCAGCACTCTCATGGATTCAATCCTTGCTGGGATGTTGGTTGATGAATCATCGATTCAGTCAGCATCATGGCTTCTGTCCTTGGGTTACTATCCGGAGCCGAGGATCGGGCAGTTGATCGATATGAAACTTGTTGCTAAAGCGCCACGAATTGCACAGGGTCAATAACATTCGCAGATCGCCGAATTCACCAAGCTTTTGTGACTGACGCTCCAGATGGCAAAGCTTGGCTTGCGGCGTCAGATAGAGGCGTTTACCACGTTGGCGCAGAGCCAGACACAGGTCGCTGTCCTCGAAATCGCCTATCCAATAGCCCTCGTCCAGCCCTCCGCAAGCCCGATAGTCAGCCATGCGCAACAGCAAACAGGCAGCAGTCAGCATCGCCTGTTCGGAAGGAGTATCGGGGCCATTCCAGGCTTGCCCCTTGCCAGGATGCAGGTTGAACAGGAACCCGGGAAAGGCCAAAGAGTCTCCCACCACCATCCCGGCATGTTGCACCGCTCCTTCAGGAAACAGCAGCAGCGGCGCTACTGCGCCCGCATCGGGTAGACGCTCCAATCCATCAAGCAGAATTTCCAGCCAACCCGCATGCAGTGGGATCACATCGGAGTTCAGCAACAACAAGGTATCGGCGCGGGCCAACCGTGCGCCGAGATTATTGATCCCGGCATAGCCCAGATTAACCCCGGCGTGGATCACCCGGAACGGCACTCCAAACAGGGTCTGCACCGCAGCGGCAAGTTCCAGCGTAGCCGTAAGAATGTTGGGATCATCCACCAGATAGAGCAAATCCACTGACTGGAAATCCGGGTCATCAGCAAACTGGGCCAGTTGATGACGCAGGAAATCGTAGCGCCCATACAGCGGAACCAGGACGCTGACCCGTGGATGATCGGGCGGCTTGCCAAAAGTGAGGGACTCGATGCGCTCGGATCCAGGCGGCGAATTTGGCGCAATCGCATTGATCGCTGGGCCAAGATGATCGTCAAACAGGGCAAATAACCGATGACGAACCCGCTGCGGTTGGGGCACCCAGCTCAGAATCTCGCGCACCAGCGCCAACCCGGAGCGCGGGCTATGGGTGTCGGGCAAACGGCACCAGCAGGATGGGTGATTTGCGTAGCGCAGTTCGATGAGCCGCACATCGCCCGGGGCGGTGGGCACAGGAACATGGCAGATAAAGCCGGTTTGTTCAGGAATGTCTGGAAACTGGCTGCGGTAGCTTTCCGCCACATCGAGACGAGATACCGAAAACAGGCGGTCGGTAATGTCCACGGGTTGACCGTTGGGCGCATGAAGCCAGATTTGTGGACTAAGGTGATAAGGATCAAAGCGCCAGCCCATGAGCAATAACCCACCCGCGCCTAATGCCCAAGCGCGATCCAGCGCGAAGAATCCCCATTTCGCCGGTTCGGAGATTGCCAACGGCAGAGAAGCCTGATGTGTCTCCATCAAGTCCGCCGCCAATTCGGAAATTTGCCAACCTAACTGAGACCTTGGTTGATCTTGTTGACAAGCTTTAAACAAATCAGGCAGTTCACTCAATGCCTCGGACCAGCGCGAACGAATCAGACTGGCCGATTCAGCCCACTCAACATGGCGCGGTTGTAGTGCGACGCGGGTGAGATAGCCATCCAGTGTTTCCAGACACAGCGCGGCCCCGCGCATCTGATCCGGGGCGATCATCAGCAACCCAAAGAATCCAAAGTTATCGTTCTGCAACATCGGGAAAGCGTGAGTGAGATCAGGGCGGGCAATTCGATGAATATGCCGGGTTACATCCAACTGGCTACCAGGGGCAATGATTGCGAACCGGCGCACCAGACGATCTGGCGTGGGACTCCAGCCATAAAGACAGAGAAGCGCGTAATCGGTGTAAAGCGCCAGATCAATCACCATATCTGGACAACCGGTAATTTTCCTGTAATTTGCTATTTTTTTTACAGACTGGCTAACGAGCAGTCTCTCATTATTTTTATTGATTCCATCCAGGATTTGCAAGGTTGTGGAATCCCTTTTGATTTCAGTCGGTTTCTGGAATCGCAACAACTGGCGTTCATCAACAAATGCTGTCATGTCACAATTTAACATTCGCGCTGCGTCAAACATGGTTGCCTGAGCCTGCTCATTGAGTGTTCCCGTCAATAAAACTATTCCAGTTGCCTCAACCAGCCGATAAGCTTCCTGTATAACCGATTCCAACGGATCCTGTTTTTGCAGCCGCCAGATCACCGCATTGCAGTAAGCATCAGGATAATTCAATGGTAATGACCCAGTATAAGCCGCCACTCGAAGCTGCCATTGCCCTCTGGCTAAAAGCCGACGCTCTGCTTCGGAGATGACCTTGCTTCCAGACGCATCAATCAGCAGCAGTTTAAAAGTTTGCATGGTGAAATTCCCGACTGGAAAAGGGCGATAAAAATTAATGATTAGGAGTATGGCCCTGTTAAAAGACTGACCGGGTTCAAGCCATTACTTCTTGTTAGTCTGCAAGGATTCAATGGCGAACGCCGTTCAGGAAAGCGACCAGCTTGACCAGATCCTGTTCAATATAGTCGGCGACCAGCCTGGTTATTGGCGTCAAATCGCCGGGCTGATCATTATCCCAGGCGGCATCGAGGGTCTCGTAGTAGCGCAGCCGTGATTCAACCGGCAACACCACCGGCCAATACCCCGCTTTGAGCAACTCAAGATTCAGCAACAAGCGAGCGGTGCGACCATTGCCGTCGACGAATGGATGAATGAGGACCAAACGGGTATGCACCTCGACAGCGCGAGGGACCGGATGCAGAGAGTCGGCGACTTGGTGATACCAGATCAGAAAATCAGCCATCTGCTCTGCAACCCGATAATGGGGAGGTGGATCATGTCGCGCTCCGGAAATTTTGACATTCATCGTGCGATAGCGGCCAGCCTGTTCATGATCAATATTTTTGAGCACCAACTGATGAAGGTTTTTGATTTGCCACTCCGAAAACGATTCCTGACCGCGCACAATGTCTTCAACATAGAGAATCGCGTCTCTATGATTGATGACTTCAAAGTGTTCACGCAGTGATTTGCCGCCAATGGTGATGCCTTCCAGCACGACCTTGGTTTCATTGAGGGTCAGGGTATTGCCTTCGATGGCATTGGAATGGTAAGTCCAGCGCAGAATCAAATCTTCACGCAGACTGGCAAGGGTCGCCGCCGGTAAGGGTCGCTGAGCATCTAACCGCGCCTTGAGTTGATCAATACGGGTGAACATCATTGCATGGCTGATCATCACTTCTGGTCCGGTAGCGTTGCGGTGTTATCACACAATCCGAGAATCACTTCTCCCCAGCGTTTAGTCTGCACCCAGGCGTTATAACGCGATAGGTTGGTGCGCCAAACGCCATCGCCTGCGTGAGGAAACGACAGTCGTTCCAAATGGTAGAGCGCTATTTGCGGCGTATACCAAATCCGATAACCGGCGGTTCTAAGTTTCAGGCACAGATCGGAATCCTCGAAATCGCCCAAAATGTAATCTTCCGACAACCCGCCAACTGCCTGATAAACCTCGCGCCGTAATAACATGCAGGCCCCGGTAACCGCCGCAACCTGGCGCGAATCAGCATCCGTAGTGGAATCATCAGGCAATCCCTTCTCAGGATGATCGTTAAACCAGAACCCCGGCAGCGTCGGTTCCTGAAAAAAAGTCATTCCGGCATGTTGAATCAAGCCATCGGCCAATAACAACTTGGGGCCTAATACGCCCGGACGCTCCAAGCCTTCAAAAACTGTCACCATGCGCATTAGCCAGCCCGGCTCTTTGGGAAACACATCGGAATTCAGCAATAACAGATATTCGCCCCGCGCTTGGGCAGATCCCAGATTGGTCGCGCCGGCATATCCCAGATTAGCGCCAGAGATCACCGTGTGAAACGGCACCTGAAACAATGGATATTCCCGTCGGCATAAAGACACAAAGGCGCTATACAGGGACGGATCATCCAGCACATAAATCAACTCGCACTGCTGAAAATCCGGGTCACTGGCAAATTGCGCCAATTGAAACTTAGCAGATCAATCCGCCCATACAGCGGCGTGATGATCGAGACCTGCGGCGCGGGCGAAATGATGCCGAAAGTTTCCTGCCGCAGATCCAGATGCGGCGGCTTTCGGTTTTGCCATAACTGGCTGACCGTCGGCCCCACCGCCTGATCATAGAGTTCAAACAGGCGCGGCTCCCAGGTCGGAAAACCGCGTAACAGATCGCGAATCAATGGCAGCGGCTGATCGGCGTTATAACGGCGAAAACTGAGAGGCAGGCGATAAATAGCGCCATTATGCAGGCGGATTCGCAGATAAACCGGCGTATTAGCGCCCTGCGCCAGCGGCAGATCGACCCGCAGATGAAAACCGATAAATTCATTAATCAGCGTCAGCCCCTCTTTTCGCAAAATCTGCATCAGATCAGGCCGCGCTGAATGGGGAAGCTGCCCGGTCAAATCCACTCGGTCGCCAAAAGCGGTGCATAAACCGATTGCGGCGACATGCTGCTGCACATCAACCAGCCAGCCGGACAGATAAAAGATGCTGTTTCGAAAGCGCCAGCAGATTATCCACAAACAGGTGAACGCCCTCGGCGGCGGTCTGTCCTTGCCGGATATGCAGGCCCGATTGCGTTTGCCGCAGCCAGCCGCCCAGCACCGCCAGCAGCGGTTTGAGCCAGTCCCGCGACCGCGCCGCCAACTGCGGGCCAAAACCTTCCAGCAGTCTTAAAGCCTGCGCAACATCCAGCACGTCGCGACTGGCGGCCAGATTGATCACCGGGCGCAATGCGACTCGCGCCACCTGATCCCCGCCGCATTCAACCGCCAGATACCCCGCCTCCAGCGCCGCCAGATTTTCATCCAGCGGCAGTAAAACCTCGAATCCGGGCTTTTCCTCCACGGCGTATCCAGCCCACAAATAATTCGATTCGATGTCAGGGCGTGCGGTGCGTATCCAGTGATCGCCCAGATCAATCCTGCGGGCAGGCAGATGCAGCGTCAGCCGTCGCACTCTGCCCGGCGACAAGATCAGATAACCGTTTAACCGCAAACCGGCGCCCGGCAGCCAGCCGCAATGTTCCAGCACCAGTTCAAAACCGGCCGTCGCCGCGCTCATCCGTTCCAGCTTCGCCATGCAGTGTTGCCGCGCCGGTTCCAGCCAGGCCGCCAGATCGGCGGACAATGGAATCGCCTCATCCCGCGCCAGCTCCCAAAATTGCAGGGCTAGTTCCGGGCCGGGATGCAGCGCCGCGAGGCGCTGGGTCAGGTTGCCCGCAGTCGGCGGCGTCTGAGCAAAGCACCACTGACCATCGCGCAGATACTCGACCTGCACTGGCTGCGATTGCAGCGGCGGCGTCGGCCATGCAAACAGGATCAGCATCCCGCAATCTGGCTCGGCAACCCGGATGAATCGCCAGCAATGGGCGATTAACGCGCTGCCGGTCTGGCGCAGTTGCACGGCGAAAGGCTCCAGATCGGTCGGCGTCGCCAAACCCGGCAACCAGCCGATGACAATGTTCCCGCTGAAGATCTGCAACCATTCGATTCTGGCCGGGAGAAGGCGAGAAGCCAGAAAATGACTGAGCAATTCGGCGGATTCCGCCGCCCCGGCCAGCAAATCGGCCAGCGTCGCGGGATTGAACAGACCAAGAGACTTGCGCCGCACCATGACTGACGCGGCCCATCGTCCAGCCGTCAGCAGAACGCCCGCCGGTTCGCCCGCCATCCACGTTGCCGGTATCAGCGCATGAACCTGTCCGGCCCCGGCCAGAAACGGCTGCTGCACACTGGCCGGACTGTCGCCATCCCCGATTGCCAGCATTCGCGCTGTGCCCTGCACCGTCCGCAGCGCTCCCTCATCGACGCCGGGAAGCGGCAAATAGATCCAATCGCCTGCGGTAAAGCCGCTCACGTCCGCCAGCGCCACACAGCGCAGCAGATCGTCCACCATTCCTGCGTCCAGCGACGGGAAGGTCGAACGCAATCCTTTATTAATGGCCTTGCTGATCCGCAGACGATCCGCCGGTGACAAAAACGGTAGCGGTGTGGAGCCCAGCATTGACAGGGCTGACTTGCGCGTTGACGCCAGCTTTAGCGGGGCATCTGGATTCATTATCGCCACAGCCACCCTGGCTGACAGCGTGGCGGCATCGGCCAGCGCGATACACAGCATCCGGTTTCCGTCCGCGCCCAGCGCAATGCCCAGATAGGGCTTGGGGATGTTAATTGCTGAGTTCAGGACGATTTTGAAACGGGTCGGCAGCGCTTGCGCCTGGCTCCAGTACAAGATCAGTAACGGCCCGTTGCGAAACGCCGTCAGCGTGATTTTTTCGATCAGGGTCTTGACCGTCATGCTTCACTCTTCGCGGAGGGCGCGCCGCCAATGATCGGTCAGGGGCGACAGTAAATAATCCATAAAGGTGCGCGCCTTGATTTTGATAAACGCCGTCACCGGCATCCCCGGCGAAGGCGCAATCTCGGTCAACCGATCCAGTTGCGCCTGATCCAGACGGATATGGCTCAAAAAATAGGAGGCGCCGACCATGTGCGGATCGTCCAGGGCGTCGCCGGACACATAGGACACGCGCCCGGCAATCAACGGCGTACTGCGCTGGCTATAGGCATTCAACTGGACTTCAGCGATCTGGCCCAGATGGACGTTATCCACATCCTGGGTATGCACCTTCACCTCAACCACCAAATCCTTGTTCTGCGGCACGATGTCGAGCAGGGGATCGCCGGGACGAATCACCCCGCCAATGGTGGTGACTTTGAGATCCATCACCTGGCCGCTGATGGGCGCGGTCAACAGGCTGCGTTCATTGGCGTTGCGCGCCGGGCGCAAGCGCTCTTCAATTTCGCTGATTTGATCCCGGGTTTTCTTGCGCCCGGTTTCCGCCTCTTCGGTGTAGGCATTGCGCAAGGCGATGACCCGCAGTTCCTGATCGGCGATCTGTTTTTGAATATCGGCAAGCTTCGCCATTTGTGAGTGCAGCCGTTCCCGTTTTTCCGCCAGCGCTTCCCTTTTCTGCAACAGCAAGGTGCGTTCGGCAAAGCCCTGTTTAGCCATTGCTTCGGTCATTTTCACCAAATCCTGGGTATAGCCAATGCCGTCCTGAATCGCGCTGATTTCGTCGCGGGTGCTATTGGCCGCTGATCGGGCTTGGGCGATCCCTTCCCGCAGCAGCTTGATCTGATCGTCAAGACTTTTGCGCCGCGACTCGAACAGCGCCAGTTCGCTGTGATACAGATCAGTGATTTTTGGATCATTTCTTTTAATCAGGGCTTCGGGCAAAACGAAACGGCCCGCCTGATCGCGCTCGACCAGAAAGCGCTGTTCCTGGATGGCGAGGGCGTCGCGCTGATCCAGCAGGATATTGAGCGCGGCGCTGGTGGTAGTGTCCTCCAGCAGGATCAGCGGATCGCCGCTTTGCACCATGCTCCCATCCGCGACATAAATGGCTCTGACCATGCCGCCATCGAGATGCTGGATCGTCTTGCGGTTGGACCAGATTT
The DNA here is from genome assembly GCA_012031845.1 of Synechococcaceae cyanobacterium SM1_2_3. Lineage (GTDB taxonomy): Bacteria > Pseudomonadota > Gammaproteobacteria > Competibacterales > Competibacteraceae > Contendibacter. The sequence continues at coordinate 8,543 of JAAUTD010000033.1, read as the reverse complement.
TAATCACGCCGGGCGCAACCACCGCGCTGCTGATCGGGGCAAGGCAAGCCCAGGTCAGAAAACCGCCCACCAGCGCCACGCAAATCCATAGACCCTTGCGAGCGATACGGGAGAAGTCGCGGTGAGTTGCACTGGGCGCAGACGGATAGGTGGTCATCTTCAAGCTCTCTGTGATGAACGCTCAGGGCTGGTTTCCGGTTCCCGCCGTCGGGTACACAACCGCCATCCGCTGAGGCGGTTCGAGCGCCGATAACTTGGGGTCAGTCTTATCGCCAGCCATCTCCGGCCTTGAATCGCTTTCCAGCAACTCGCGGGCAATTCGTTGAATGGCATTGGCTTCGTCGCCCATCGAATTGGGCCTGGGTGCAAGACGACGGGCGAATCGCAGCGGCGTATCCACTTCGCGGTGCAGGGGAACCACCGAGCGTTGGCTGTTCAACGCCTCCAGAACGGTGGTGCGGGAATCGAAGTGAAGCTGTCGGCCCTGATTCAGCACCAGCAACTTGTCCATATCCCTCAGCACCGAAGGTTTATGACAGACCACTACGACGGTGACGCCCATCGTCTTCAACTCCTGAAACATCTTCACCAAGCGCGATTCAGCCGCGCTATCCAGACTGGCGTTGGGTTCGTCGAGGATCACGACGGCGGGATCGCCATACAGGGCGCGAGCCAGCGCCAGCAATTGCCGCTGTCCCCCGGACAAGGTACGTCCGCCTTCGTTGATCGCGGTGTCGTAACCCTGGGGCAACTGCATGATCAGATCATGGACGCGAGCCAGTCGCGCCGCCTTGATGATGGCGTCTTCATGGCCCGCCACATCTCCCATGCGGGCGATATTCTCGGCGACCGTGCCGGAGAACAGTTCGATCTGCTGCGGCAGGTAACCGAGGTATTGACCTAAATCGGCCTGCGCCCACGGGTAAATATCAGCGCCATCCAGCGTAACCCGTCCACTGCTGGGCGGCAAAACGCCGACCAACAGCCGAACCAGCGAAGTCTTGCCCGCCGCATTCAAGCCAATGACGCCCAGGCTTTCGCCCGGTTCAAGCTGGAAATTGAGGTTGCTCAGCACCAAACGATCCTTGAATACCAGATGGACGCGATCCGCCGCCAGCATTCCGGCGGGACGCGGCAGGTTCAGCCGACTGTCCCGCATTGCCATCAGTTGCTGATATTCATCAATGAGCGTTTGCAGCCGATGATGAGCCTGCCGCGCTTTGACGAACGACTTCCACGCCCCGATCACCGAACTGACCGGCGCCAGCGCCTGCCCCATCAGGATCGTGGCCGCGATCATGATCCCTGGCGACATATCCGGGGTATTGATCACCAGCCAGACCGCCATCGTCAGACCAATGCTGGGAATCAGGCGGCGGGTGAACTGCGCAATGCCGAGTATGCGGCTAGTCGAATCGGCGGCGCGTTCATGCGCCGCCAGATAATCATCATGCAACCGCAACCAGCGTCGTATGGCCCGGTCACGCATCCCCAGACCCATCACGGATTCGCCATTCGCTAACGCCTGGCGTAAAAACTGCTGGGCGCGGGCTTTGGCGTTGCTGGGTTCGGCCAGCGCCTGCTTCTCGATCCACTCCTCGATCAGCGCCAATAACAGCATGATCGCGGCGCCGATCACGGTCACCAGCGCCAACAGTGGGTGAAATAAATAAATAATGATTAAGAACGCCGGAAGCCATAGAACATCGAAAAAGGCTCGCACCGGCTGGCTAAAAAAGGCCGCCACCGCCTGTGCGTCTTCCAGGCCCTGCTCGCGATTTTGCGTCTGCCGCGACCATTGCCATTGCGTCTCGACCGCCGGAATCCGCAGCAACCGCTGCACCGATTGAGCTAACCGATTCAGCAGTTGCGCCCGAACTGGCGTCCAGCCAGCCGGCGATCATCAAGGCGAATAAAACCAGCAGGAACAGCATTGCCAGCGTTTCATTGCTGCGGCTGCTCAAAACGCGGCTGAAAATTTGCAGCATGTACAGCGGCGGCGCCAGCATCAGCAGATTGATGACCAGGCTAAAGAATCCAATGATCAGGAATGCAGAGCGAAATTGGCGCAGAAGCTGAAACATGACGATTAATTCCGTTGCCGGGTCAGCATGGCGATGATCTCCTGATAACGATTCAGACTATCCCTGACTGAATAATGACGCTGGACGTATTCCCGCGCCGCATGCGCTATCGCTGTCATGCGGTCGGGATGATCCAGCACTTCATCCACCCGGTCAGCAATGCGTCGGGGTGAAAAGAAATCCACCAGTAAACCATTACGGCCATCTTCAATGACATCGCGCACTGGCGGCGTGTCTGAGGCAATCACAACAGTTTGGGTCGCCATTGCTTCAAGCAATGACCATGACAAAACAAATGGCACGGTCAGATAAATATGAACCGCCGAGATCTGCAATAAACGCAGATGCCGTTCAAAGGGCGCATTGCCTAGAAAAATGACCCGGTGCGGATCAACCGGCGCTTCCATCAACATGCGCTCCCGATAAGTTTGTCCCTGTGGCAGGCGCGGGCTGTAACTGACGCCGTCGCCGCCTTCAATCAGAATCAGGCAATGTGGACGCCGCCGACAAATTTCCGGCACTGCCCGCATAAACTATGAAATCCCCGATACGGTTCCAAATTGCGGGCCGCGTAAGTAATGATTTCCTGACCTACATGCAACTCTCGCCCGTCAGGCAGTGTCAAGGCAACTTTCGGATCGGGTGCGACCACATCAGTGTCCACGCCTTCATGCAACACCTCAATCCTGTTTTGATATTCCAGCGGAAACAGTGACTTCTGCCAGGGAGTTGGACTGATGCCACAGTCTATTGCAGTCAGGCTCAACAGCAACGGGGCGTTTTGCGTCCTGATCCGCAGCGCGTCATCCTGAGTCATCGGAAATTCTGGATCGAAATCTGCATTGGAGTTTTGGGAGTGATAATAAAACTCACAGTAACCGAGCAGAGGAGTACCGGGAAAAATGTCCTTGCAATACAAGGCTTCGCCCCAGCCGATATGCGCCAGAATAATGTCGGGCGTAAATCCGCCAGCTTTTAGCCGCGTCAACATTTGCGCTACTCCCTGACCGTTTCGCACCGCCATTTCAGTGTGAATCAAATAAGGGTGAATCAAATTAAATTTATTTGTATTTTTATCGTTGTATTTTAGGTGGGTGATACTTGGTGTTCCAGGGTCAAGAGACGATTCAACCGCCTGCCCAATAGCAACGATCCGGTGTTGGCGGCATGAAGCAAGCTGGGCAATTAACGACTTGAACTGGCCGGGGAAAAACCGATGGATAAAGAGAATGTTCATTGGGTACCTGCGGCTTCAAATCAAGAGTCTGAAGCGAAAGTGGTGAATGTCGGCGTTCCTGTTCAATGCGCTGGATAGACTTTGAATGAACCGTACCTGATATGTAGAACGGGCATCCTGCCTATTACCACACGGACTGGAAATCCATGCCACGTCCCAAACTGAAAGTCCTGACAACAGGAAAAGGTAGGATTTCGTGAAGTATCCAGCATTGTCGTCATTTCAAGTATTACTGCTTGCTTAAAATGCTAAAGCGCTATTGAGGTAAAAATTATGGCTACGATTGATCCTAATGAAGTTATACCCGGCACTGACGAAACAGTGGGCGGTGTTCTCGGGGTTGAGGATAATCCAGAGCAAGCGCAAGCATTCACGGACTTTATCCAGTCGATAAGCTCCAGCGGCGAAACTACCACACTGCAATCGACCGAGACTCCCGGCATATTCACCATGCCGCTTCCCAACGGCGGAGCCGCCCGGGTGATTGACACCAACACTGCGTCCATCGATCTCACCCAGCCATTTACCGTTAATCCAGGCGAACCGCTGATCCTGGGCGGCAGCGCCGACGTTTCTGTCGTCGGGTCGGATGGAGACGACGCGATTCTGGGCAACGCCGGAAGCAATACTTTTTTCGGCAGCGCAGGAAATGACACGATAGGCGGCGGCGCCGGTGATGATGTTTTCGATTTCTCCGGTGGTTTAGGAAATGCCACCATTACCGATTTTTCCGGCGGCGATGTTTTGCTTGGCTTCGGATCAAATGCGACCCTTCAGGACAGCCCGGATGGGTCTGGCGTCACCGTTACCTTGCCGGATGGCAGTAGCGTTTTCCTGCAAGGGGTTAGCGCTGCCCAGTTGAATCCTCCGAATGCAGCGGGTGAAATTACTCTGGGCGGCGCAGCGCCCACGGCGATTCTGGCGGCGGATTTGGACGATGCCGACAGTCTGGGCGACGCCTCCGATCCAAATGACGACGATGGCTTCTTCATCATTAACTAGGCGAGCCACCCCATTTTCATGCGCTTGCTGATCGTTTCGCACGGGCATCCCGCTTTCCATCCTGGCGGTGGCGAGCTGGTTGCCCATAACCTGTATCAAGCCTTGCGCCGTAATAATGAGTGCAAGGCTTTTTTTGTGGGTTTTGTTTATCCGCAGTTAATCTCTAGTCACGGTGCGCAGCCGATTTTTGCGCCGGACCCGCATGACCCGCATGACCTGGCGATTCGCGGCAATACCTTTGATTTTTTCGTCGGGCGACATGGCGACGCGCAAATCGCCGACGCCTTCGCTAGAATCGTCGAAAAGACCGCCCCTGACATCGTGCATTTTCATCACTTTCTGATGGTCGGGCTGGAATCGTTCCGCATCGCCAGACTGATCCGTCCGACCTGCAAAATTATTCTGACCCTGCATGAATACTGGGCGATATGCGCCAATGCCGGGCAAATGGTTCGCGCCAATGGCGATCTTTGTGATCAGGCGTCGCTCTATCATTGCAACGCTTGTCTGCCCGACCGGCCGCCTTCTTTATTTTTTATGCGTGAGCAATTCATTAAGAGTTTTCTGGCCGTTGTGGATTGTTTTATCGGTCCGAGCCGGTTCCTGCTTAATCGCTATCAGGCTTGGGGACTATCCCCGGAACGGCTGAAATTTATCACCAATGGCATTCCTGTCACGCACAGCCGGAGTTCATCATTGCCTTCGCCAGCAGCAGCGTTAACACCGCCAGCGCACAACCGCTTTGGCTTTTTTGGTCAGATGACCCGGACTAAAGGGGTCGAAGTCCTGTTGAAAGCGGCTAAACAGCTTCATGACGAGGGCGTAGCGTTTCAGCTTGGCATCTACGGCACACTGGCTTTGCAGGAACAGCCGCGGCGGGAGCATCTTGAAGCGGCATTCGCCCAAGCCACTGATTACGCCAGCTTTTTTGGTTCCTATCAGCCGGGCGATGCGATTGATCTGATGAAGCAGTACGACTGGATCGTGATTCCTTCCACCTGGTGGGAGAATGCGCCGCTGGTGGTCGAAGAAGCCCTGGCCGCCCGCCGCCCGATCATTTGCAGCAACATTGGCGGACTGGCGGAAAAAGTCACCGATGGACGAGATGGAGTCCATTTCAAGGTCGGTAATCCACACTCCTTGGCTGACGCCATGAAACACGCCGCTACTGACGCTGATCTCTGGCAAACCCTGCAAATCACGCTACGCCCGCCGATCCTTCTGGCGGAAAGCGTCGCTGAACATCTGGCGTTATACCGCACCATGCTCGTTTGAACCGGATTGAAGCTTCATAGAGCAATCCTACTCCAGTGATTGACAGGCTGACGGCTGAAATTTGCCGCAAGCGGCGAACCCGCCTCACGGGTTACAACCCATTCATCAGGTCACGGCGAACCGCGTCCCAACTGACGCGATTACCTGGACTACAACAACCGGACTAGTATTCCGTCAATTTTTAAATAAAATAGGTAATCCCCCGGCTCTGCCGGGGAGACAGTAGCCGTTTGACATTTCAGGGAGTCCATCGAGGAAACTCTGCGTCGTGAGCCGCCAAAGCACATGACGAGGAGAACCTCGATGGACAGTTCCCAAAGCCTAAACCACTCCCGTTGGGCGTGCAAATACCCTGTAGTCTTCATCCCCAAGGGGCGTCGCCGTGTCCTCTATAAGCAACTGAGGAAGTATTTAGGGACGGTGTTTCACGACCTGGCCCGGCAAAAGGAGAGCCGGATCGAAGAGGGGCATTTGATGGTCGATCATGTTCATATGTTGATCTCGATTCCGCCGAAGTATGCGGTTTCGCAAGTCATCGGTTTTATCAAGGGAAAAAGTGCCATTCATCTTGCGCGGGTTTACGCGGAGCGGAAGCAGAATTTCACCGGTCAACACTTTTGGGCGCGGGGCTATTATGTCTCGACCGTTGGGCGTGATGAATCGGTGATTCGTGAATATATCCGTAATCAGGAGTTAGAAGATCAGCGTCTTGATCAAATTGATCTGTGGCGCTAATCGCCACCTTTAGGTGGCACTCACCCGCTGGGCCGCGTTAGCGACCTATTGGCCGCTTTGAGCGGCTCACAACCGAAAGCCCCCGGCTCTGCCGGGGGATTGTTACTGATGGATACAATCTTGCGAGTTTAATTCGTGCATCTTCGGTTTTAAACTGCCAGTCGGCTTTGACAATTTTCTCATTTCTATGCTGTTCCCACTGCGCGATTTTTTGTTTTAAAGTCGCGGAGTCGGGAACACGACAATCCAAACATTGGCGTTTTAGAACACTGAATTCAATTTCTGCCCTATTCAGCCAACTCCCATGTTTTGGGGTGTAATGAAACTCTCATTTATCCAACAGACGCCGGGCTTCTTGTGGCGAAAAAGCGTCATACAGTGAGGACGGTTTATGCGTGTTCAAAGTATCCATGACCAAAAGGATCTTGGCGGCTTCAGAATAATGAATATCCACGATATCTTTAACACCGTGTGCCCCATCTATCTTCGTTCGACGATCCGTGACACTGACGTGCCGTTCCCCTTTTAAGGCACCCGATTACCCACAAATCCCAACTCGTTGTTAAGATGTAATTTTTCATCAAGCGACAGGCGTGTGGCATGAGTTGGGCACAAGCAGAGTTTCACGATCTGAAGTTGGGGGATGCGCGGCGGACCCAGCGGTTGATTCGGTTGGTGGACGATCTGTCGGCCCAGCCGACTGGGAGCATCCCGCTGGCCTGCGGGGGTTGGCCGGAGACCAAAAGCGGCCTATCGGTTGCTGGACAACCCGGCGGTGGAATGGCGGGAGATTCTGGACGTCCATACCACGCGGACGGTGGAACGGATGGTGGCGCAGCCGGTGGTCTTGTGCATCCAGGACACGACCGAACTGGATTTCACCACGCAACCGGGGATTGCTGGGCTGGGACGGCTCAGCTACGAGGCCCAGCACGGGTTGTACGTGCATCCAACTCTGGCGGTGACGCCGGCGGGAGTGGCGCTGGGGGTGATCGACGCTTGGATGTGGGCCCGGAAGCCTAAAGACCAGCCCGACGTCAAGGAAAGCACCCGCTGGGTTGAAGGCTACGAAATCGTGGCCGATCTGGCGGAAACGGTCCCGGACACCCGCCTGGTGTACGTGGCGGATCGGGAAGGCGATCTGCGGGCGCTGATCGATGCTGCCGCCCGGCGTGGGTTCCCGGCGGACTGGCTGATCCGATCCCGGCACAACCGCAAAACCACCACGGGCGAGAAGCTGTGGAATCGACTGGCCCAGAGCGAACCGGTGGGGGAAGTAGAATTTATCCTGCCGGCCGCCCCAGGTCGCCCGGTGCGCCCGGTGCGCCAAGCCCTGTATCGCCAAGCGGTCACACTGCCGGCCCACCACGGCCAACCCGCCGTGACCGTGACCGCGATCCTGGCGCGGGAACCACAGCCCCGGCGGGTCAACCGGGGCTGGTGTGGCGACTGCTGACCCATCGGACGGCGGAAACTCTGGAGGATGTAGTTCAACTGATTGATGGGTATCGAAAACGCTGGCTGATCGAAATTTTCTTCCGAATTTGGAAAGCGGGCTGCCGGGTTGAGGCGCTGCAACTGGGCACCTTGGAGCGGCTGGAACGGGCCTTGGTGATTTACCTGATCATGGCCTGGCGGATCCTGCACTGGGTCACCTGGGGCCGGGATTGCCCCCATCTGCCCTGCGACGTGGTGTTCGATCCCGAGGAATGGCAGGCCGCCTGGATCGTCGCACACCGGACTAAACCCCCGGAAACCCCACCTCCTTTGGGCCAGATGGTGCGGCTGATCGCCGGTTTCAGGGGCTTCCTGGGGCGCAAACACGACGGTCATCCCGGCCCCAAAGCGATCTGGGAAGGCATGCAGAAGGTCAGAGCGTTTGCCATTGCTTTTGAGGCCACTCGTGCCGTGTATGCTGGAGATGGATGATTTATGGGTAAACGGATGCTTTTAAGAGCTGTCGATTACACACATCTTGATCTACGGGGTCGCTGTCGCCATCTGAAGGGGTAAGTTAAGGCTACCCGGGCAGAAGTGATGATGGAAACGGTGATAGAGAGTTGGGCAGAGGCGGAGTTGGGGCAGGGCGAACTTGGGAGATGCCCGGTTGAACCGGCGGCTGGTGCGGGTGGCGGAACGACTGGGGGCGCAGCCGGGGGCGAGCATCCCGGTCGCCTGCGGGGGTTGGGCGAGACGCAGGCGGCGTATCG